>CAMWMM010000534.1 GCA_947175285.1 uncultured Lachnospiraceae bacterium | reverse complement strand
GAAAGGTCTTTTCTCTATGGCAGTAAGGCAGTCAGAGAGCCTTTTATCATCGGTTTTAAAGAGCCGATTCTGATTTTACCGGAAAGAGAATACAGCGCACAGGTTCTGCATTTTATCTTTCTGCATGAATGTTATCATATACGGCATAAGGATACACTTTATAAATTGTTCATGCTCTTGCTGCAGTCGTTTCTCTGGTTTCAGCCGCTTATCTATCTGTTAAAAGCAGTCAGCTATCGGGATGTGGAGGTTGCCTGTGATGAGGCGGTAGTGGAAGGAAAAGACATAGCGGCGAGAAAAGAGTACGGATATGCGCTTCTGGAATGTTTGAAGATGGAGCAGGTGCAGGGACAGGCGTACTCAGCGTATTTTTATCATGGAAAACGGATGATGAAAGCCAGAATCTCCGCGATTATGGAGGAAGACAAAAGACCGGATTCTCTGGCTTATGCCGCAATTGTCATTTTGCTGACGGATGTTGTTTTCAGTTTTTACTGTATCGGTGACAATCTGTATGACAGCTACCGGGCGAAGCAGGCGCAGCTGCAGGCTGAGAGTTTCGGTTTTGATGAGAACGGTGTGCCGCGAACTTCTTTTTATGATGGGTATGAGCTTCCGGAAAGCTTTTCACAAGCTGCGGTCGATGCTATGGTAAAACTGGAGCCGCTTTCCGAAGATGCATATTATGAAGAGTTTTGGAGAGAAGATGTTTATGAGGAAAAAGAATTTGAGGAGCTTCCTTATGCGGCGGAAGGACCGTGGCAGATTCGCCTGAAGGATGCAGATAGATACAATGAGGCCGTGTCACCGCTGCTCCAGCGGTATCTGTCCTATTATGTGGATCAGGAGTGGATCACACAGTGGAACCCGGAGGACTACACCTATGCACCTACATTGCTGGAAACGGTTAACAGCCGACTGTTGGCAGGTGATAAGCAAGAGGCGGTCTTTGCGGTGATTTTCCGGTATCATATCGGGTATGAGGATGAAGAGCTTTCGCAGTTTCCGCAGGAACTCCTCAGCCACGCCCGGATTGCACAGGAAAAATCTGGCTATTATGCGTATTTTAACTGGACGGTGCGAATCCGCATGGTGCAGGACTATGTTTTTGAACTGGAAGGGATTGCGGAAACGGAGAACGTGATGGAGGCGTACATGGAGCAAACGGCATCGGGACAGGTGATATCTGATCTGCTCGGTGATGTTCCGACATGCGATTTGCTCTATGGAATAGACGATGAAGAAAAGGACGCTTCTCAGGCAGAAGACATTGCGGGAAATGCGTATCAGGTCGATACGAGCGAGGGCATTCTGAAAGTCAGCGGTGCGGACGGGGAATGGATGGAAGTGCCGATTACGTTAGAAGAACTTTACAGGCGGGGAGACGAAATGGATGGAAAGCTGACCTCTTTGCAGTCTGGCAGCTATCAGATAGACGAAAATAAGATTGTCTTTGCATACGGTGGCGACAGTGAGGTGCCCTTCTCCGTAGTTTTTTATGATGAGGAGAGTCAGAGTTTTAAGAAATCTGTCATCACGTATGAATTTTTCGGCGGCAGAAGAATTTTCGTGGATTTTCCGGAAAACGGGCAGGAGGGCTTCCTGATTTTTACCGGAGAGCGTGTTGTCTGGCAGGAATCGACTCCTTTATTTCATACGACGGACGGTGGGAAGTCATGGCAGTACGTCAGGGATGCAGGACCGGATATGACAGTGGAAAGCCATTCCCTGACGACGGGAGCAGTATTCATCAATAATATGGTCGGTTTCGTGACCATTCGGAGTTCGGAAACGCCGAATATCTGGCGGACTGAAGATGGAGGGGTAACTTGGGAGAAACAGACGCTTCCGGAAGTACCGGAATATTATTCTATGGCATATGCGCCGGAGCAGAAGGATGGTATTTTGTGCCTATATTTAGGGATGGAGGATTATTCGCAATATGGAGGAACCAAAGCCAAATACGAGTCAACGGACGACGGAAGAACATGGGAATATAAGGGAATTGTCATCCGTAAATAGCAGCGTTTCACTTTTCCTGAAAACTGCATGCCATGTGGGAACAAGACCGCTCAATCTGTTGCTTTACGGGATTACATGGTTTCACCTGTATTCCCTGTGTCAGTTCGGCAGACTACATAAAAATATACCGATTTTGTTTGCCTGTCTGATATGGTGGATAGGAGTCGCGGTCTATGGTTTATATCTGTGGATATGTTTTAACAGAAAGGTATTGTTGAATGAATCATGGGACGTCATTTCTGCGATTAAGGCGGAAGATGTGAAGTGGTATATTAAGAAAAAAGGTTATTGTCAGCTTTTCATGAAAAATAAGTCTGTGATTACAGCGAATATACAAGAGCTTGACCGTGAGATGCAAGATTTTCTTGACTTAAAATTATCGGCAGTCAGTGCTTTAGGAAAAAGGAAGTACAGACTGGCAGCAGGCATTTTTCTGGCGGTTGTTACGGTATATGGAAGTGTTCTTGTGATAAAAAGCGCAATGCCCTATCATGGAAAGCTGTCATGGTATCTGGATGATTTGAAGAATAAAAGAAGCGTTAAACTGGTGCACGATAATATCTATGAGTCAGGTGTAGAAGGAATTTTGAAAGATATTAGGGATAAGGTGGAGATGCCGGAAAAATTATGTCTGGCAACGAGTTTTAACCTGCATTTTGCGCCGGATGGAACAATTCAGACGTTTGATACGATGCTGTGCGGTTTTGACGAAAACGGTGATTTTGTGGACAGCTATTTAATAACATATAAAGCTTCCCGCTCAAAGAAAATAGATATTTATCTGGGCGGCGCATATAGAGAGTTTTTTGATGTTGATAAAGATTTCAGACCGCTTGTTGACGCAGTTTCCGTAATGCCGTTAAAGGAGACGGCGGCGGAATGGAAGGGACAGGAAAGCTTTGGAATTTTGTATTATGGGGCGCGTGAATGGTACTCTCCGGAAGGAATACGATATCTGAATTATAAAGGAGAAAGCAGGATGCCATCGGCGGAGGAGTATTATTTCTCGGGTTACAGTGTATCCGTATTTTGTCCGGAAGACGAATCGATTGTGCCGGTCCGGTATTTATATATGGGATATCAGAATTTTCCGGAAGAGGAAGAGAAAGAGGGGTATGTGGCAGATTATTATCCGGAGGAACCATCCGGTTATATGGCGGATGATGAAGCAGAAGCGGAAGAATATGTCGTAAAGAAAGGAGATACCCTTTGGAAAATCGCTGAAGAAATATTAGGGTCTTCATCCAGACATGCAGAGATATATGAACTTAACAAAGAAACGATTGAAGAAATGGCGCAGAATAAGGGAAAAAAAGATTCCGGCGATGGATATTGGATTTTTCAGGGGACATTGTTACGAATGCCGGAGAAGAAGTCAGATGGAGAGTAGTGTGCATAGCAGTTTATTGGAGGTATCAATATGGAAGAGAGACATCAGAGAGGATTATCATCGCGTCATAAAAAGAGTATTGCAATACGGATAGT
>CAMWMM010000533.1 GCA_947175285.1 uncultured Lachnospiraceae bacterium | reverse complement strand
CGTTCTGATGCGGTAAAAGAAGCGATTGTCAGAAACGGAGCCGTGTATTTTGCGGCAGTAGGCGGAGCAGGTGCGTTATTGTCGAAATCTATTAAAGCGTCGGAAGTCATTGCTTATGATGATTTGGGAACCGAAGCAATCAGAAAGCTGGAGGTTGAGAATTTTCCGGTGATTGTCGTAATCGATTCCGCAGGAAATAATTTATACGAAAAAGTAATGCAGAACAGCAAAAAGCATTGACAAACAAGAACGGCTTATGTATAATAACATTTGCGTCATATGTTTGACGTGAATTCCATATTGGTAGAGGATAGTTCAGACTATGGAGAAATACTCAAGAGGCTGAAGAGGCGCCCCTGCTAAGGGTGTAGGTCGTTTACGCGGCGCGAGGGTTCAAATCCCTCTTTCTCCGCTTTATCTACTGATAAGATAAGAATCGGAAGTATTGGTTTCAATACTTCCGATTTTTTATGACAAAAAAAGAAGCATTCATTTCTTCGGTCTTGAAAAATATATAGATACTCCGATATACCATACAGAAAACATTGCGAAAGCAGGGTTTAATAAATATTTGTTGACATGGAAAAGGAGGATATTATATGTCTGTAGCAGGAATCGGAGCAGGAAGTCAGACGTATTCGGCGGAATATACGGAAAGAAAGGATTTGGTTGTAAAAACCTATGCTTATAAGGATGGCAAAGGGCAGGAAATTACCTACAATTTAAAGGACTGCCTGCAGTTGTCGTTAGATTCCTATGAGATACCAGTCGGTTCGGATACATATGAGACACTAAAAAATCAAATGAAACCGTTGGGAGCGGCTTTGCCATGTAATAAATTGTTTTATGAAACTAATGATATCATGACCGATTTCTATAACGGGAAATTAGGACGCGATGAAGTAAAAGATATCTTCAAGGAATATTTTTATCATTCGGGCGGCAAAGCTTTTGCCACAGACAGACTGGCAGGCTTATATGAATATTTCAGCAGAGCCAATACGCGATGTGCTTGTTTACAGAATGAAAAAGAAGGAGAAGAACTGCTGGAAAGTAAAGGGCTCAGCTGGCGTGACGCATATTATTATAATGCGGATTGGTATTGGGCGTGTGAGGATATGCAGGAACTGTTTCGGGAGACGGCAAATGAACTTGCGGATGAATACGGCGTAGAGCATGTCGATTTTGAAGCGGTGGAAAAAAATACCAAATTTAAGTTAGATGGCGGCATTACCTATAACGGCGTCTGGAGTTCTAAAGTATGGCAGACAAAATATACCGAGAACAGAGTGGGCAATTTTCTGGATACCGATGTAGTTCCGCCGAAAGGTTTTGTATACTGCAACTGTGCTGTGCCTGATGAGAAACAGGCAGGCAGTTCTAGCGCTCTTACGCCGGAATCAATGGAAGAGGCACTCAAAAAGCTGAGTGGAAATAAAAAATATGCAAAATATTTATTCTCTATGGTAATGGGGAGATATGAACCTACATCCGGCAGTAAGTTTTTGGATAAGAAAAACAATATTTTTTCCGGCACTGAAGAAGAAAAAACTCTTTATCAGAAAGCATTAGATTTTATCAAAAATTTTAATATCAGTTATTGGCGCAGCAACAGGCTGGAGTTTATAAAGATGGGCGAGTAGATTGAGTCGCCCATTTTTTTGTAAATTTAGAGATTCATTAGAGAGAATTTAAAGATTGATATGCTATGCTCTTTATTATTAAAAATATGAGAAAGAAGGAAAAGAATTATGAGAAACAAAAGAGTAACGGCATGTTTTTGTGCAGGATTATTATTGTTCATGGTAACAGGCTGCGGTAAGTTGGACGCGTATTTAGATGTGCCGAAAGTAGAGGTTGTTAAGGTTGATAATGTAACGGATGTAAATGCTGAGGAAAGTATTAGTCAAAGCAACAGCGAAGAAAGTACTAATAATGCACAGTTGCAATCGGATATCAAATTAGATGGCGACATAGAAAGTATTGGTGATAACAGTGTCGTAATCAATGAAGTATTTCACCCGTCAGATAATGTCTCTGTTTCTTATGAGAACGTAGAGGAAAAAGTGTTAATTACAGTATATTTTTCTGAAGAAACGGAATTTGAGGTATGGACTATCAAAAACGGCGGAGTGAATGGAGATGCCGATACTGAAAAACGGCAGGGTACATTTTCTGATTTGAAGCAAGATACATACATTAGTATGACAGGCAGTTATAACGGAGATGATTTTTATGCCAAACAGGTAATCATACATTATTATATATAGTATATATGTTGTACGAAGCAGATCCATCACATAATATAAATGATATTAGAATTTGGTGATTATATTCTATACAGAAAAAGATATAATCACCAATAAGCAGGGATAGCCTGTTATAATAAACATTTGACAGCATGCCTTGCGCATTGCCCTAATATTAATAAATATGCTGACGGAGTGAATGATACCGATGAAATATGTAAATGCAAATGATGTTTTGCCAGAAGAATTACTTGCAATGATTCAAAAATATTATCAAGGCGGCTATTTGTATATACCAAAAGGAAATAATTGTGAGGTGAAGCAAAAGACCGATTATAAGATTGAGTTGGAGAAACGTAACCAACATATATACTTAAAGCATCTTGAAGGAAGAACTAACGGAGAACTTGGGAATATATATCATTTGTCGGAGGCAAGTATTAGAAGGATTGTTTCAAAAGAGAAGGTGAGATATCAGAAAATGAAAGAAGTAATAGAACAGATTTTGTCTTTATGGGGAATGGAGTGTAAGCAACTATTACAAATATATCCTTCGGCATGGGAAATCAATCATGATTATGTAATAAAAGTTTATGATGACAAAAAGCAGTTGGAAAGCAATATAAAAATATCGGAAATATTATCGGATTGTGCTATTCCGGTTGCGAAGACAGTTCATACAAAAACAGGAGAAAAATATGTGGAGCATAAAAATAACTATTTTCTCATGTCAAAAAAACTGCAAGGAAGTAATATTTCCGATATCAAAAATGAAACAATAGCTTGGAAAATGGGCTGTGCGATTGCACAGCTACATGTGGCGTTTGTTCAATGTGAAAGAGAAATTGAATTTTGGGATAATAGTTTGTTAAAAGAGATGAAAGGATGGATACGGGAAAATTTATCAAATAATGAGTGGAAAATACTAAACGAAGAAGAATACTCAAAAGCCGTAGATTTGTTAGAAAGTGTATATGAATACTTACCGAAACAATTAATTCACAGAGATGTACATTTTGGGAATTTCTTATTCTTTGAAGGTAATTTTTCAGGATATATTGATTTTGATTTAAGCCAAAGAAATATAAGGATATTTGATATTTGTTATTTTCTGACAGGATTATTAGCAGAAGAAACCGATGATGCTTTTACCAAAAAGGAATGGATTGAAAATGTAAAGTCAGTTATTGCAGGTTACGAAAGTATAATCTATCTTTCTGAAAAAGAAAAAAGCGCAATCCCATGCGTGATGGAATGTATAGAAATTTTATT
>CAMWMM010000532.1 GCA_947175285.1 uncultured Lachnospiraceae bacterium | reverse complement strand
TATAATAAATTTTATTTTGTTTTATAATTATATCACACTCAATTCTTAAAGTTAATATTATTTAAAAAAAATTTCATATTTTCTCTTTCTTTTTTTATTCATTTATAACAATATTTTTTCATATTTCTTTATTTTTTTATCCATATTTTATAATTTTATCTTTCCCATCTGTTTTCTCCTCGTTTATTTTTCCACACTTTATTATTACAAAATAATATTGGTTTTTTTGGAAGAAATGCGTATAATACTTATAATACTATATTTTTACCAAAATATTTAAAAAGATAGGAAGTCATAAATATGTATCAAATCGATTTTAAAAATCCGATTCATGTATTTTTTATGGGCATCGGCGGTATCAGCATGAGCGGTCTTGCCGAAATTCTTCTTTCGGAAGGATTTACTGTATCCGGCTCCGACAGGCAGAAATCTCCTCTTACGGAAGCTTTGACCGAAAAGGGCGCCTGTGTTTATTATGGCCAAAAAAAAGAAAATCTTACGGTTCGTCCTGATTTAATTGTATACACAAGTGCCATAAAAAATGACAATCCGGAGTTCATTGCCGGCAAAGAACTTGGCATTCCTTTTTTAACAAGAGCGCAGCTTCTCGGTCAAATGATGAAAAATTATAAAATTCCCATCGCTGTCAGCGGCACTCACGGCAAAACAACTACCACTTCCATGTTATCCCAAATCTTATTGGAGGCAGACACTGACCCGACCTTGTCCATCGGCGGCATTTTTCAGGCAATCGGCGGCAATATCCGTGTCGGAAGTTCCGATTATTTTGTCACCGAAGCATGTGAATACACAAACAGCTTTTTAAGCTTTTTCCCTAAAATCGGTATTATCCTGAATGTCGAAGAAGACCACTTGGATTTCTTCAAAGATATTGACGATATCCGGCATTCTTTCCATGAATTTGCAAAACTGCTGCCGTCTGACGGCACACTCATTATCAACGGAGATATTCCACAGGCAGAAACGATTATAAATGCCCTGTCCTGTCAGGTCATTACCTATGGCGAGTCCTCTGCATATGATTATTCTCCCTCCGATATTACTTATGACGAATTCGGACACCCGTCTTTTACGCTCATAGATAAAGACGGTAATGCCGCCGGATCTTATACGCTCCGCGTACCGGGTCTTTACAATGTTTATAATGCCACTGCTGCCATTGCTGCCGCAAAACTGTTACACATTGATAATGATACGATTGCAAAAGCTTTACTACATTTTAACGGAACCGACAGACGTTTTGAGTACAAAGGACAAATAAACGGTATCACTATAATAGATGATTATGCACATCATCCCACAGAAATTACCGCAACTTTAAATGCGGCGAAAAATTATCCGCACAAAACCATCTGGTGCGTGTTCCAACCCCACACCTATACAAGAACCAAAGCATTTCTTCCCGAATTTGCCAAAGCGTTGTCTCTTTCCGACAAAATTATTCTGGCAGATATTTATGCCGCCAGGGAAAAAGACACTTTAGGCATCAGTTCCGGAACACTGCAGGAAGAAATACGAAATCTCGGACACGAATGTTACTATTTCCCCACGTTTGATGAAATAGAAAATTTCATTTTGGAAAATTGCACAAGTGGGGATTTGTTGATAACTATGGGAGCCGGGGATGTCGTAAAAATCGGGGAAAATCTTTTACGGAAATAAATATCCACAATATCCACAGAAAAGAATATTTTTCCTCTTCCTTTTTTCTGTGGATATTTTTTACGATTGTTTCATGATTCTGTTCTCTTATACACATTATCCACAATAAAGAAGTGAATATTCGGTTTTTGGTTTCTGTCAAAATGACTATATCTTTTTAAAATTTCTCATGCTATAATTCATTTTACTTCACGAATGCGGGGGTATTGAAATGAGTCATTTAACTATTTATCAGGATAATTATACGAATGCAACGGTGATTTCCAACCGTTTTATAGATGAGTATATGAAAGCTGCCAACGATGCGCAGCTTAAAATCTATCTTTATCTGATTCGCATGATGAGCGCCAGACTCTCTACCAGTGTCTCCGATATTGCGGATATTTTTAACTATACGGAAAAAGATGTTTTGCGCGCCCTGAAATATTGGGAAAAAAATAAATTACTTACACTAGATTATGATGACTCTAAAAATTTAACCGGTATTCATCTGTTAGATTTAAACCCGGGCATTTCCGCTTCCGCGCCTGTCACAGAAGCAGTGCCGCCTATGTACGTGCTTCCGATTTCTTCTAAATCGGATATTATGGAAAAAGAAACGTCCGAGGAAAACCTTTTTGAAAAACCAGCCTATACTTTAGACCAGTTAAAGGCTTTTAAATCCGATGAAACTACTTCCCGTCTGCTTTTCATTACGGAGCAGTATTTGAAAAAGACGTTAAGTCCAAATGAAATAAAATCTATTCTTTTCATTTCGGACAAGCTTGGTTTCTCGGAGGATTTAATTGATTACTTAATTCAATACTGTGTAGACCACGGCAAGAAAGATTTAAGATATATTGAAAAAGTTGCAATTAACTGGGCACAGGAAGGTGTCACAACACCGGAACAAGCCACCCGTTACGTACATAAATATGATAAGACAGTCTATGATATTATGAAAGCGCTCGGTAAATCCAGTACGCCCACACAGGCAGAGATATCCTATATCACCCGCTGGACGAAAGAATTTGCGTTTGAATTTGATGTGATTTATGCCGCCTGCGAGAAAACGGTCCTTGCTACTGACAAACACCGCTTCGAATATGCCGACAGTATTTTGAACAATTGGTATAAAGCAGGCGTTCATCATAAACGCGATATTCAGATGATTGAAAATCAGTTTAGACAGAATAAAGCCGTCAAAGCGCTCTCGCCAAATAAATTCAATCAGTTTAAACAGAATCAGTACGATTTTGATGAACTGGAAAAAGAACTGCTCAGCAATTAACGCTATTAAATTCAGAAGGAGCATTGCCGTGTCTTTGACAAATACACAGTATGATATCATACTCCGTGACTACGAAAGCAGACAATTAAACAACCGCCGCGAATTGGAACGCAGAACCGCTTATGTCTATGAACATATTCCGGATTATCGGGCGTTGGAGGATAAAATTGCCTCCGTTTCCGTTTCCCAAGGGAAAAAATACCTGAACGGCGATGAAAATGCAATGAATGAACTGAAAAGTATACTTGCCGAAATTGCCGCACAAAAAAAAGGACTGCTTACAAATGCCGGACTCCCAGCGGATTACCTGCAGCCGGTCTATACCTGTCCGGATTGTAAGGACACCGGATACATCGGCTCTCAGAAATGTCATTGTTTCAGGCAGGCAATGATTACTCTTTTGTATGAACAGTCTAACATCCGCGAAATGCTGCAAAGTGAGAATTTTCAGGCATTGTCCTATGAATATTATGAAAATGAACATTTAGCGCATTTTAAAAACGCAGTGATAACTTGTCAGAATTTTATCAAAAATTTCAATTCCGACTACCATAATTTATTTTTTTATG
>CAMWMM010000531.1 GCA_947175285.1 uncultured Lachnospiraceae bacterium | reverse complement strand
CATATGGAGCTATTCTTGGCTTTGTTGGTGAAAACGGAGCCGGCAAAACTACAACTATTGGCTGTATTTTGAATACAATCAAAAAGGATAGCGGAAGAATAAAAGTATTTGGGAAAGAAATGTTGGATGACGATACTGACATTCGAGAGAAAATCGGTATAGTTTATGACGGAGATAATTTCCCCGGTTTTTGGACGGTAAAACAGTTATCACAGGTCATGGAGGGACTTTATTCACGGTGGGATAATGTTTTATTTCAAAAATATTTGGAAGATTTTCATTTACCTCCTAAACAAAAAATTAAAAACTATTCCAGAGGAATGACCATGAAACTTGCTATTGCAGCTGCATTGTCACATCACCCGCAGTTATTGATTTTAGACGAAGCAACCAGCGGACTTGATCCCATTGTGCGTGACGAGATGCTGGATGTATTTCTTGAATTTGTACAGGAAGAAAGCCATTCTATTCTTTTATCTTCCCATATCACAAGCGATTTAGAAAAGATTGCGGATTATATCACCTTTATTCATAACGGTAAACTCATCACAACCGCATCTAAAAATGATTTGGTGTATAATTATGCTGTAATGCGCTGCAGGGAAAGCCAGTTTCTTGCATTGGATCCCAGAGATATTATTGCGTATAGAAAACGAGATTTTCAGATTGATGTTTTAGTTTCTAACGGAAAAGAAGCAGAACACAAATACAAAAATATTGTTGTAGACCATGTTTCAGTTGATGAAATCTTACTGTTGTTAGTAAAGGGGGAACGAGTATGAAAGGACTTCTAAAAAATAATTTCTTTATCGTGTGGTCGAATGCAAAAGTCTTTTCTGTCTTTATGCTCATAATGGGAATTTTTATTATTGCTATACGCGATCAGACCTTTCAAATTGGCTATGCAATGATAGGGATTATTGGATTTTCCGTAAATGCTATTGCAGTTGTTAAAAATGAGTTTGTTTCTAAATGGGGAAAATATAAACTGACTTTACCTGTAAAGAGGGCAGATATTGTAAAGAGCTATTATATCAATCAAGTAATCTGGCTGTTTGCAGGGATACTTTTTGTCGGAATGGAAATAGGCTTATCATGGCTTTTGCATGGCTGCCCTTTTGACTATCCTATCGACACACTCTCAATGGTTGCATTAGGAATTAGTATAAGTCTTTTTATGGGGTCAATGTTTTTCCCTTTTTTCTATTTAGGCGGTGCAGAAAGAAGTGATGTATTTTTAGTGATTACTTTACTCTGCGCATTTGGCATTGATTTAGTGATTATTAATGTAACTAATGAGCTATTAGAACCGGGAATATCTACTGTCATATTGGGGGCGAGCGTGTTAACTATATTTTCTCTGTTGGCTTTTTGTATATCCTATCCGCTAACTGTTCGTATTTATAAGAAAAAAGAGTACTAAATAAGAAAGGATAAACAGTGAATTTGAGATACTGGGTTTTGTACATAAACAGCATACTTGAAAGCAAAGTGACCATGTGCTAATATCATAAAGATAAAAACATAGTAAAAGGGGATACAATTAAATGATTCAAAATCCATCAAAAGCGAACATTTCAAAAATTGGATTAGGGACACATCTTGGTTCTTTTTCCGATGAAGATTCCAAGCAATACACAGACGCGATTATATTTGCAGTAAAAAATGGGATTACAATGATTGACACAGCAATTAACTATAGAGGAATGCGTTCAGAGAAAGATGTCGGAAATGCGGTAAACACACTGATTTCATCAGGCATGTTCAAAAGAGAAGATATCTTTATTGCATCAAAGGCAGGACTTTTGTTTGGGGATATCACGAGTGGGCGTAACCCTATGAAGTGCCTGCATGAAATCTTGGAGCCAAAGGGAATACAGCTTAGTGATTTTTGCGAATGCGAAGGGCTGTATCAAACATTGAATCCGGATTTTTTTGAAACCGCATTGCAAATTAGCCTCCAAAATCTTGGTATCGCTACTATTGATGTCCATTATATCCATATTCCTGAAATTACACGCGCCAAATTGGCAACAGAGGAATTTTACGAAAGAATTGCAAAGCTTTTTGCATGGTATGAGGATAAAGTAAAAGAGGGAAAAATAAGATTTTATGGGCTGGCTTTTGAGATGATTGCTATGGAACCGGAGGAAGAAAAATGGTACATAGATATAGAAAGAGTTAATCAGATTGCGCGAGAAATCAGCAATGAAAACAGTCATTTCAAATACATTCAAATTCCTTACAATATCCAATACCCATATGCTGCTTCCATGCAAAATCAGTCATACAGCGGAGAAAAATGCTCACTGTTTGAAGCGGCACACCGGATGGGACTGAAAGTGATTGGCAGTATGCCCTTATGCGGCGGTGAGGGATTTGAAAAAGCTACTTTAGCGGAAATGATTTCATTTGCATTGAATGGGGTGGACGCAATCAACATTGGCAGTAGAAATTTGAAGCATATTCAGGAAATAATAGATATATTATGAAAGGACAAAACATGATTAAAGCCATATATTTTGACTTGTTTTTTACATTAATCATTCCTGCTTATGAAAAGACAAACAGTGAATTTGAAATACTGGGTTTGTCCATGAGCGAATGGGAAAAGTATGCCGAAGATTCTTCTTTATATCAGGAAAGAGCATTAGGACTCGTCAAATCCGAAATGGAAATTATAGACAAGATTATCGCCGGTATTCCATTTGATGTTAACGATATTCAAAAAGAAAAAGTTTTAGCTGCGCGTGAAAAACGAATGAAAGACGCATTGCAAAATATATCCGGAGACATCATAGATGTTTTAAAAAAATTGAAGTCTCAAAATATTAAAATAGGATTAATCAGCAATGCAGATATGATTGACTGTAAATATTGGAAGCAGTCAAAATTATTTCCATTTTTTGATGATGCAGTATTTTCTTGTCACGTAGGATTATTAAAACCTGATAGACGTATTTATGAACTTGCCATGCACAACTTAAACGTCATGCCAGATGAATGCCTGTATGTCGGAGACGGCGGTTCTAAAGAATTATTCGGAGCAAAATCGGCTGGTATGAAAACAGTGTTTACGGAAGCGCTTGAATCTAAAAGCAGTGAAAAGCGAAATAGTATTATGGCATATGCCAACTATCATGTTAATCATTTTGCAGAGATATTAGATTGTATATAAATTCCCTATTTTTTTCACTTCCTCTATGTCCATTCCTGAAATATGGGCAATTTCTTCTAATGGATAAGTTCCCGCCGACAGCATGCGGAGTACGATGCTTTCAGCGCTTTCCTTGATTCCGTCTTCTCTGCCGGCGTTATATTCATCTTTTCGTAATAATGCTAATTCCCGTTCTTCATCATATTCAAATATACTCATATGAATTGCCTCCGCTCGGTTTTTTCGCAGAAAATCTGCTAATATGTTCTCTTTGATACATTCATCAACGGCACGGTTAACCGCTGCATCTAGTGTGATATCAGGCTGTCCGGCATATTTGCGTACGCGTTCTACATACAACATAT
>CAMWMM010000530.1 GCA_947175285.1 uncultured Lachnospiraceae bacterium | reverse complement strand
GATTCGTTTGTCCCGGATAAACTCTTTCAAACTCAGCCGTAATGGCATCCCATCCAAAAGCCTGTGGAACGGCTGTTTCCTTATTTTCAGATTCTTTATTCTTTTTAAACTTATCAAATAATCCCATTTTACTTATCCTTTCATTGCTCAGCTCTACAGCAATCGGAATATTTATTTTTTTCTTGCGACCATAAAAATCCCGATCACAAGCAATACAATACCCGCAATCACTCCTATAAATATCGAAGTGCCTCCAATCTTACCAGCAATGAATATTGAAGTCGGACCATCTGCCTTGTCAATGATAGATATTGATCTAGCCACTTTCATCTGCTCATTCACTTTAAAAATCAAACTAATTGCTACTATAACAATTCCTATTACCGTTAAAGCAATTCCTACAATCTTCTTCATGCGTTCGATTCCTCCAAACTCTCATTTGTATTGGTAACATCATATCACAATCACATTAAACAATCTACCTGCTTCTTTTTCCCGCCAAAAGGCGCTCGTCCGTAAAGTACGTTGTATATATCTGCTGATGCACATACCGCATGAAAATAGAGCGCATAGACTAATTTTCTATACGCTCTAACGCTGTGTTACTTATTCAGTTGTGATTGTGGTATTAGTTGTTTAAACAAGCTACCATTTATCGCCATTATTTAAAATTTAATTCATATAAATAATCGCAGTATTCTAGCTCTGTTCCACTCTTTTTATAAGACTTTTCACCAATAACTTCAAAGCCTATCTTCTTAACGATTGTGTTAGAAGCGACATTCTCCTTGTTGACTCTGACAGTTACCTTACTTGCGCCGTGCTTCTTCGCGTAATCCACCATTCCTCTCGCCATTTCAGTCGCATATCCGTTTCGCCAATATTTTTTATGTACACAATAAGCAATATCGTATGTTTTGCCGTCGTCACTCGGTATAAAACTGCAAGTTCCAACCCTTTCATGTGTATCTTTAAATTCGGATATCATATAGCAACATGCTTCATCCTCCGGTAGCTTTTCTATTTCTTTTAAGTACGCCTCGTCGATTTCTTCCATTGCTTGATCCGGCAGATATTCTCCCATCTCCGGGTCATTCCAAATACTAATGGCAAATACAGCATCCTCTTTCTGAAATCCACGCAAATATAGATGTTCTGTTTCTATTGTTTCAGCCCTCATTATAATTATCCTCTATAAAATCCCGATTTGTATTTATAATAGATTACCACAATCACTCTCTTATTTCTATTCAGTTGTGATGTGGTAATGGTTGCTTAGACAAACAGAATTTCTACTGCTCATTTATCAATCCCACACAATGGCAAAACAATGAAAACCGTCAGGAACAGGCGGTCTACAGGAAAATAGGGAATCCATCTCAGATTCCTCCCATTCCTCAGCCCCTCCCGAACACAGCCATTCGCATCTTGCAAGTTCTTCCAATTCCGGTGCTGAAAGAGAGGTACATACTACGAGCGATTCTCCCGCAAGAACCAATACCTCTTTCCCCTCATACTCCGCAATTTCTGTGTCATCATGCAGTTCAACACGAATCCATGCTACATCCGGTCTTTTCTCAAGTTCCCGCATCAGTTTCCATATTTCAGCAATGGAAGGGCGTCCATAGCCACAGTCATTTGGCGCAATGGAATCCTCCGCCGTATTTCCCTCAAAAAAATCATCAAGCGTCAAAAGAGGCAGGCGGTCATCATTTTCCTCCATTAGCTTTTTAAACACATTCGGCTCCATCATGGTCTTTTCCTCCGTAAATTCTCGATTTATATCACCAATAGAATACCACAATCACATTCATATTGCTATTATCCAATAACCACTGAACTTCCTTATCAGTCAGGTTCCCCGGAATATCACTTCTGATATATCTCATTGTACCAGTTGGCAGCGCACGTGTGTTTCTTGTCGATTGCAATAATGAACTCATTTACAAATACCCTCTTCTTTCAGCTTCCTCAAGCAGTTTAGGCTGAATAAACGGATATGTCCAATTATCAACCAAATGCTCCGTAATCAAAATACTTTCTATCTCACTATGTAATTCTTCAAAGGAAAATATATCCGCAATAAAAAGCATCCCGAATGATTCATCATCCACGTTTTCATTTACTCTCGTTTTTCCTTTTACCGAATATACACAGATTGGCTTGATATCAAAATCTACCGCTCCTGTTTCTTCCTGCAGTTCCCGCTTAGCGGCGGTCAAAATATCTTCTCCGTTTTCCCTATGCCCGCCGGGTACTTCGTAGGTATCCCGTTCCCTATGTTTACAAAACACCCACTTACCGTTTGTTTTCGAGATAATAACTGCAAACTTCAATAGTTCATCATCTACTTTGTCATAGAACTTTACTTCCGGCATTTCAATAACCTGCCTTTCTCCTCACATTTATTCCCCCAAATCAAAGAGCGCATCCTCATAGTCTTTCACATAGTACCTTATATTTTTGCGTCCCTTTTGTATGATGGTATGTCCTTCCGCTTCCAGCTTTTCTTTTTGCGCTTCCACACCGCCGGGATATTTGGAATTTAACTCACCGTCTGCTTTCAACGCCCTCCAGTAGGGTGTTTCATCAGTAGTGCGTTGATAGCTCGCCCATGCCGCAATAGACACAAAAATTCCCGCCGTAATCGGTTCGGTAAAATCTGCGCCGCTCAACCTGGCAAAGTATTCGCGTATTTTTCCAACAGTAATTACTTTTCCACAGGGAACTTGTTTCATCACTTTGTCATAATCAATCGGCGGTGCAAAGTACATTCTGTCTCCGCCGTACTTTTCAATGCTTTTAGTATCTGTAATCGTCTGAAACTTCGGCATGTCCTTACTATCATGTAACATCGCATTAAAATCTTTTTTATCTTCGTTAGCCATATTTGCACCCCCCTATATCACCTTTTTCGTAAGCCATTTCTTTGAAACAAAGCGCAAAGAATAACTGATACCTCTGACATACCAATCCACAAACATTCCAAGCCAGACTCCGAGTATTCCGAAATGACACCACATCACAAGTATATAACTTATCACAATCCTGCATATCCACATGGATAAGATACTGACAAGCATAGTAAACTTCGCATCTCCGGCGCCTCTTAATGCATTCGGGAGTGTAAAACTTAACGGCCATACCGGCAATGCCGCTATTGAAAAACAGCGCAATACCGTCACCGCCATATCCGTAGCAGCGGCAGAAAGAGAAAAGACAGATACCAGCCACGGGGCAAGCACAAACAAAAGTATTTTACATGTCCAGTCGCCGATATATGTCAGCTTCAATAAATGCTTGGAATCCTTTACGGCAAGCTCTTTATCACCCGCTCCGATATCCTGCCCTACTATAACAACAAGGGCAAGTCCGATAGATACTCCCGGAATATTGGGAAAATCAATAATCTGATAGCCGATGGAGTTCGCCGCAATCGCATCTGTACCAAGCGTTGCCACCATGCTCACAACAAGCAGTTTGCCGATTTGAAACATACCGTTTTCAATTCCGCTCGGAATTCCGAT
>CAMWMM010000529.1 GCA_947175285.1 uncultured Lachnospiraceae bacterium | reverse complement strand
TGCTACGGGTAATATCTATCAGGAAGATATGGAAGAGGTAAAGGAGCTGATGAAAGAGGTATGGCATACACACGAATCCATGCTATCAAAGCAACCGTACAGAAAGCATTAAAATATATCTGCAATTCAGAGAAAACGGATGGCAAACTTCTGATAGATTCTTTTGCCTGTGGAGTGGAAACAGCACATTATGATTTTATGGATGCATTATCAAAGTCTTCCGGCGTGGGTGATAAACAGGCATTCCACCTGATCCAGTCATTTGCGCCGGGAGAAGTGGATTTTGATACGGCGCATCAGGTAGGGATAGAGCTTGCGGATAAGCTGTTAGAGAATAAATACAGTTACGTCATTGCAACGCATATAGACAAGGGACATTGTCATAACCATATCATTTTCTGCGCCGTTGATAATGTAGAGCATAAAAAATATAATGACTGCAAGCGTACATACAGGCACATCAGGAATTTGTCGGATGAACTGTGCAGGGAGCATGGACTGTCCGTTATTGTTCCCTCAGGGCAGAAAGGTAAGACACATTATGAGTGGCAGGAGCAGAAAAATGGGCAGTCATGGAAAGCGCAGATGAAGTCAGATATGGACGATGCTATTCGTAAAGCATACAGCTTTGACGATTTTATCTGTCGGATGCAGTCAAAAGGATATGCGGTGAAAGGTGAAACTTTTGGAGACAATGCGCTGAAATATTTATCATTTTCTGCCTCAGGACAAAACCGTTTTTGGAGATGAGGCGATTTCGAAGGTGTATGAGAGATACTTTACAGCATACACGAGGGAAGAGTTTGATGAAGCTTTAAAACGTAGGATGGACAATATTAAAGAGTTTAAAGAAATCAAACAGATGGAGTATGAGGCTATCACTCACCATAATGATCCTGCCTATGCTTCTAATAAGAAGCACTTTAAGGCAGAAGAGGATGATTTACCTGATTATCTGAAACCGTACTTCAGTAGGGTAATCAGGATTACAAGATTACGTGAGGTCAGGGTGTTAATGGGTTTCACACGAGTAGAAGCGCCAGATCCGGACGCTGATACAGATGATCAGACGAATATTGTGCTTTTGAATAAGAACCGTGATGAGAGATGGCTTCCAGCAGCAGAAGTCCACGGAGAGGGAATCTTTATTGAATTTAACAAAGATACACTGGACAAGTGGGTAAACAGCTCGGTTAAGAAGTTATCGAAGAAATACGAAGAATGCTATAGGGAGTTTTGTGGGGCTAAGGGCTGGAAGATTACTTCGCTTCGGAATGCAATTTATGTTTTGATGCATACCTTTTCCCATTTTTTAATTAAACAGATGTCGATGTCTTCAGGCTATTCTTCTTCCGCTATCAGGGAGAGGATCTATTTCGGGGATAAAATGACAGGAATCCTTCTATACACAGGAAGTGCTGACAAGGAAGGCTCTCTTGGAGGATTGGTGGAATTGGGTTATATAAACAAGCTTGTTCCAATAATGGGAGATGCGTTCCAAGAGGCATTGCTTTGTACAAATGATCCGGAATGTATGAACAATATGCCTGCAGGCAATAATTCTAATGGCGCAGCGTGCCATTCGTGTAGCATGATTTCAGAAACTGCCTGTGAAAATGGAAATCGTATGCTTGACAGAGGCTTAGTTGTGCCTATTGGAGACCGAGAAAACGAAGCATATTTTAAGGAGCTGGTATCAGAGTTATGTCAACTGGAAATGTAAGCTTAGACATCTTGTTGGATGAACTGAAAAATTCTATAGATGAAGGAAATAACCCGGCTGATTCAGTCAGGGCAATAAAAAGGAGGTTTTCTTCTGTCAGCGATAAAGAAGCCAAGGATATTTATGCGCTTGTGTCGGGAGCCTTAAATACTTTGGGCAAGGAGAATGCCTCTATTGTTTTGACCGCACCGGCATCCTTTTCTTTCAAGGCAAAGACGACGAAAAACACAGTATCGGCAATGCTGGGAGGCGCGGAGAAAAGCATAATGATAACGGGATACTCGCTTACTGACTATTTCAGTGACCTAGTTGATCTTATCATTTGCAAGAGCCAAAAAGGTGTATTTGTAAAGTTCTACGTGAACAATATAGGCAGCCAAAACAATTTTGATAGGTTGTGCCGTTATAAGGGCAGATTCCTGAAAATCTATAACTATCCGAAATCTGAAGATAAAATGGCGGCACTTCATGCAAAGGTAATATCTGTGGATGGACAGAAGACTTTAATAACTTCTGCTAATCTTTCGTATCATGGGCAGCAGGGCAATATAGAACTTGGCACGTTGATTGAATCTAAAGTGATAGCCAAGCAGGTGGAGGATATTTTTACCCAGCTGATTTTTAAAAGAGTATTTGTTGAGGTATAAAGAATATGATGGCAAGGAGACGAAGTACATAGCAACTGAAAATTTACATAAATGTAATATTCAGCTAGTGTTATATTGGGATTAATCGAGTCAAGAAATTGTAATCTCAGAAATTCATATAGAAAGCGAGAGATCAATATAAAATATATTAGTAAAATAACTTTTTGGGGTAGTTTTGGGGTACTAATCGGGAAAACTTCCCCCAAAACTACCCAGAAGAATGACTATTACAATAAGGATTTATGCTATAGACTTAAAAATATGGGAAATGGAGATATATTTTGAACAAATATAAAATGTTGGATTTACTTCATGCATCGAATGAAGAAGCAGGAGATATAGTTTTAGGTGAAATTTTGCCAGCAGTAGTAAAAGAATATGGTGGGTGTATTGTGGGAGAAGGTATGGCAACATTAGCGGGAGAAATCGTAGGAGCAATATGCCCTAGAATTAATAGTATCCGCCTTGGATATAAACAAAATCGTTTAGAGCGAAATGTGAATAGGACATTTTTTCATCTTAGTGCGAGGCAAGAGGAATTAGAAACACGATTGTTGCAACTAGAAAGTAATGAAAAAACATATCAATACTTAATTAAAATATCAGAGATGTTGTTGGATCAGATTGTGGATGAAATTCAAGAGCAGAAGGTGGATTATAATGTAAATGGTTATATTAATTTGATTAAAGCAAATGCGAATGAAGACATGGCATTGATGTTTTTTAAAACTTTAGCACAGCTGAATGACTTAGATCTACGAGTGCTTGGATTATATTCACTTACTTCCGAGGAAACAGCTCATGATATTGTATCGGAATTGAAAATCAGTTATGAACAGTTAAAGCATATTAAAGAAAAGCTTGAGAGATTTGGCTTGTTGCAAAGTAAGAATGAGGAAATTAGTGATGACAATTTAGAGAAAATAGTGAAATACTTGCAAGATGTTGAAAAGGAGAGAAAAAAGAGCAGACCTAGAGATATAAAACTGCCAAGATTAAAGAAGATATCTTCCTCGGATACATATAGAATTACATCATTGGGGAGAGAATATCTTCAATTGGTAAAAGAATAATAGGTAAGTGAATGGAGATAATTATATGATCCCAATAAAAATAGAAACCCTGCTGGAAGGGCGCAAAGTAGAACAAAATCGGATAG
>CAMWMM010000528.1 GCA_947175285.1 uncultured Lachnospiraceae bacterium | reverse complement strand
GAGTGTGACGGTGAAGTTGCTTTTATGCCACAGCAGCAATCATATGAAAATATTTTCCGCCGTGTCAAAATTGATCTTGATACAATGGAAATTCTCAACCATGATTTTATAAAAGACAAGGAGCGTGTTTATCGAAAAGGTTTGCTGCTGCGAGGCATTACGCCAGAGGGTTTTCATGTCTACAATGGAGTTTATATCGGAAACCATCAGGTGATTTATACGCCTTATGGTGATGCTAAAATTGCCCATCCCGCATCTTTTGAGGCATTGGATGATGGGCTGCGGTATGATAGACCATTTCCGTATAGTTATGGCAGAGATGAAGAATTTGCATATTTTTTTACCGGGTCCACTGATACCAAACATGCAGTAAGATTAAAGGCATGTCACAATCCCAAAACTTTTTCTGTCCTGTCGGAACAGTTTGCAAAAGATGACAAGCATATATATTCTCAAGATCAGATTTTGAAAAAAGCAAATCCTGATACTTTTGAGGTATTAAAAAATTATTACGCCCGTGATGATAAACATGTATTTTTTGTAAACAGAATGATTGAGGCTGATGTAAAGACATTTATCGTGCTGGAAGATGGATACGCAAAAGATCATCTTCACCTGTTCTGTCGGGGAAATTTAGAATTTTAGTCCATAATTTAAAAACAGATGAAGGAGAAAAAGAAAAAGAGATGCAGGCGGAGGGCCTGTTTAAAAGGTGAAAAATATGTATGCAATAGAAAAAGAATTGAAGATGCTCCGGCAATTTATCAGTCCGAAGCATATGGAAAGCTTGAAAAAATGGAAGTGCTATTCAGAGAATGAAATCTCTGCAGCAGAGAAACGGCTTCATGTGAAGCTGCCTTTTCCCATCCGGGATATTTACCAACACATGGCAGACCTGTTAGTTACCAGTGGTTATCTGCGTCCATTGGAACTTCTGCACTGGGAGGGAAATTATCTGGGATTTTTTCTTGCTCCTGGGGAAGGCGATATCATCGGGATAAAGAAGGGCAATTCCTTCGGTGATTTATACGCATGGGAAGAGAATGATTCAAAAGACACAGCCTGGGAATATGAGGATGAGCTGGTAACTGCCTATGAGGAGGGGAATGAGGACGGAAAACGAAAGGCGGCGGCAGCTTATCAGAAATACTGGAAAAAGCTGAATATCCCTTTGCTCCACTCGCCTTTAAATATTCATAAACTGGAACATGAGCCCAGGTTTAACCACATTTTGGACGGATATGGGCTGTTTCTGGTGATTCATGCTATCGAGGAATGGGAAGAAATGACATGGATGGAACATACCGATGAACCAACCTGCTTGTTCAGTGATTTTTTTCCTGCAAGATATTCAAAGGAGTATTTCCAAAATATAGCTGACCGGATAAAGGATGATTTTGTGTCCCTCTCAGACCACCCGGAACTGATCAAGCTGCAGGATTTCCCTTTGCTGATGGCATATGTCCATAAAGATCAGGAAGCCCTGCTGGTTCTTGGACAGGAGCCTGTCTGCTTTAAGCTGCTGACAAAGACAGTTGCTGGGCGTGAACTTCTTGAAAAGGTTCAGGAACAGACTGGACTGGCCTTTCATGTTGGATTTTAGGAACAGACTGGCTGGACAGAAAATGATAAGAAAAGCCTGTTTGGTGTCTGGCGGAGAAGATAAGAACATTAAAAGTCGTATGAGGAGGCGTATATATGGCGGCATTACTTATTGTGGAAGATGACAGAAAAACAAACGAGGCAATATGCGAATACCTGAAAGCAGCGGGGCATGACATCATTCCCGCTTATGATGGTGCGGAATGCCTGCAGATATTTGGCAGGAATGATATCGACCTTGTTGTACTTGATATCATGCTCCCCAAAGTATCGGGGCTTTCCATCCTGCATGAGATACGACAGAAAAGTTCAGTCCCCGTCCTTATGCTTACGGCGATTGAAGACGAATATACACAGGTGATGAGTTTTGATGAACAGGCGGATGATTACATCACAAAGCCTTTTTCCATGATTCTGTTGGGGCGGCGCATCACAGCACTTTTACGTCGGTGTGGAAAAGGTGCGGTATCCGACATCATGACCTTTGGGGATGTAACAGTAAATTTCCCCGGCTACACGGCAAAGGACAAAAACGGCAGAATTGACATTACCCCGAAAGAGATCGACCTGCTAAAGCTGCTGGTGGAGCATAAAGGGCTGGTGCTTACCCGCTCCCAGATATTGGATGACCTGTGGGGAGACAGTTACCCGGTCATTGACCGGACGGTTGATACTTATATTAAAAATTTGCGAAAGAAACTCCGGCTTGACTGTATTGTTACCGTCAAAGGCATAGGATATAAATACGAGATGGAGCAATGAAACAGATGAAAATATTCCCTAAAACTTTTCTTTACACATTAGGGCTGATGCTCTTTATTGTTGGGATAGCCCATCTATTACTCTATTTGTTTACAAAACCGGAATGGCTTGTAATCTCAGTCAGCCCGCATGATGAATTGACTTTAAACACAAGCCTGAATGTGGCAAACTATGTTACGCAGGCTGTTCTCAAAGCTTTGCCGCTATCCCTGATTTGCTGCGTGGTTATTTCTATAGCCTGTTCCTTTGTATTTTCACGAAAGATCACGGTTCCCATAAAACAGATCGGGGCGGTGACGCAGCAGATGGCACGGATGGAAAGGGATGTCGCCTGCAAAATCAGCTCAAAAGATGAAATAGGCATACTGGCAGTTAATATCAACCATCTATACCAAAACCTGCTGTCGGCTATCGAGAGTCTTGAGATTGAGAAACAGCGTGTAAGTGAACTCGAGAGATCAAAGGTTGATTTTCTGAGGGCTGCTTCCCATGAATTGAAGACGCCAGTCACCGCGCTGAATGCAACGCTGGAAAATATGATACTCGGTGTCGGAAAATATAAGGATTATGACACTTACCTGCCGGAGTGCAGGGAAATGACAGGACGCCTCGCAGATATGATACACGATATCCTCGAAACCTCAAAGGCAGGGATGCCCACAGAAAACGAAGAAGCTGCGGAAGTTGACCTGTCAGAGTTGCTTTCCTCCTTATGCGAGCCGTATATGCTGACCGCCAGGGCAAAAGGAATCATCTTCCGTCTTGAACTGCCGGACTGTTTTGAAACGGTACTGCCGCCGCAGCTGTTCGGAAAAGCAGTGTCAAATATCCTTGCCAATGCCGTGGCTTACACGGAACCAAGAAAAACAGTTTCCGTATATTTCGACGGACGCGATATCCTGATAGAAAACGAGTGTGTCCCCATACCGAGAGAAGCGCTACGGCATATCTTTGAGCCGTTTTTTCGCCCTGACTTTGCAAGAGAACGTGACAAGGGTGGTAACGGGCTTGGGCTGTATATTGTAGACACATTATTAAAGACAATGAACATTTCTTACTCATTCTGCCCGATGGAAGAACCACAAGGCATGAAATTTACAATTCATTTATAAATTTCTCTGCAATTTCACATACGTTTCAAACTGGTTCCACATTGGGAGTGTACGATA
>CAMWMM010000527.1 GCA_947175285.1 uncultured Lachnospiraceae bacterium | reverse complement strand
GCCTCGTCAAGCGCTTTCGGAATCGTATCGAAATAACCCTTAGTCACATAATATCCCATACCGGAACTTGCTACGGAAATCAGAATCAAGCCCGGAATCGCGCCTGCCTGTGTCAAACCAAACTGTTTTAACAGGAAGTAAAGACAAATCATGGTTAAAAATCCCGGGAACATACCCAGAATCAACCAGAATCTCATCAGGAAAGTACGTCCTTTGAAACGCATACGGGACAGTGCATAGCTTACGCATAATACAACAATCGTCTGCAATATTGCTACAAAAATAGCAATGATTATGGTATTCCCATACCAGCGTACGAACTTGGACTCTTCACTGAACAGCCACGCATAAGAATCCAGTGAGAACTGTTTCGGCAACAGATAATCCACCATACCGCCGCCGCCTTCATTAATAGAACGAAGACTCTGTAAGAACAGACACACGAATGGGAATAACCAGATAATACTAATGATAATCAATACCGCATAGGTAACTGCATTACCTATCGCTCTTTTTGTTTTCATAGAACCGCCCATTATTGGAATCCCTCCTCATCTCTTACGGATGGCAGCATACCGTATACAACCAGTGAAATTACTGCCGTAACAACGAATACCATAATACCGATAACCGCAGCCATTCGGTAGTTCGTATCATCTATTGTCATCTTATACAGCCATGTTACCAGCAAATCCGTATAACCGGCGTTGTTGGAAAGTGCCATGGACTGCGGTCCGCCCTTCGTCAACAGATAGATTACATTAAAGTTGTTCAGGTTTCCTGTAAACTGCGTCAACAGGAACGGTCCTGTTACGAAGAACATATAAGGAAGCGTGATGCTTCTGAACATCTGGAATCCAGTCGCTCCGTCGATTCTTGCGCTTTCATATAAGTCTTCCGGAATATTCATCAGCAAACCTGTCATAATCAACATCGTATACGGAATACCAATCCAGAGGTTGATTAAAATAATCATAACTTTAGCTAAAGTTGCGTTGGTCCAGAACGGAATTGCCGAACTAATCCATCCCCATTTCATCAGGTAGGTGTTAATCAGACCGTCATTTGCGAACATCTTATACACATACAAAAGGGATACGAACTGGGGAACGGCGATTGTCATAACCAGAATGGTTCTCCAGAGTTTCTTAAATTTAATTCCCTTTTTATTTATCATAATTGCAACGCCCATTCCGCAGAAATATGTCAGGAATGTTGCGAAAAAAGCCCATATCAATGTCCAGCTCAATACAATAAGGAATGTAGAGCCAAGTCCTCCTGTTGAACCAAAGGAGAACAGATTCTTAAAGTTTTCCAGTCCCACCCAAGAGAACAAATTAGTCGGCGGCTGGTGATTCGCATCATAGTTCGTAAATGCAATACAAATCATGAAAAGAATCGGTAATACCGTAAATATGAAGACACCCAAAACAGGTAATGTCAACAATGTCTTGTCAAAGTGGGAATCCAACAGGGAATGAAAATCCTGCTTTACCGTAGCAAGCGGTTTTCCGGCTGCAATCAGCTTCTCCTCATTCCGGTTTACCCTGACATTGATTCGCCATATAGCGATGAATGCCACCAAAATCATAAGTGTCAGAATACTATACATCAGGATAAAGAAACTGTTATCGTTATAGGAATAAGTTCCGTCAGGATTCATAACCCTTGCAACAGTTCCCAGTGTACCTATATCTTTCAGATAACCCCACCCAAAACTAACCATGTAATAAATAAATAATACTTCTACTGCCAGAAGCGCAATTCCGCGCAGGAACTGCTTACGCATAAGAGGTCCGAAACCCATAATCAGAAAAGAGACTTTTGTTTTCCAATCCCCCTCTTTGAATGTCAGGCCGATATCTTTCAAATCATCCCCGACACCTTTGAAAAATTTGCCCATCTTGAAAATCCCTCCCAACTGTGTATTTCCGAATGCTACTTACTGATATTTACCCTTTTAATTGGAGAATGCCCGTATTCCGGGCATTCTCTTATGTGAAGGAAGTTCGCTGTGCGAACTGTAGAAGTTCTTGGCGATGCGCCCACTGGCGCAAGCCTTAGAACTTCTCTTCACATTTTTATTGTGCATAAGAAATGCATGTATCCTGGAATGCCTGAAGAGCTGCTAATAAATCGTCATCGCTTGAGGATGTGCTCAGAGTACCTGTAATAACATCATCGCCAAGAGCTGTTGCCAATGTCCAGTAATCACCGGGATAATTACCCTGAGGAATTGTATAAGCAAGCTGAGCTGCTAATGCAGATAATGCTTCGTCAGCCTGAACTGCCGCATCCTGCTGAGCTGCTACGTTGGAAGGACCCCAGCCAGCTGCCTGATAACGGGCAAGCTGTACGTCTGTGCTTGTCAGATACTGAGCAAGTGCGTGGCATACTGCCAGTTTACCAGCCTCTTCCTGAGGTTTGATACCTAATAATTTAAATCCGCCGAAACCGCTGAGCTGATATTTCTGGCCGTCAGAACCTTCGAACATAGGTAACTTCGCGCATGCATAATTGTCACCGAATGCTGCCTTTGCAGGATCGGAATCCCATGTACCATCAACGATAGCTGCAATATTTGTTCCGTTGTCTACGGATGAACCGTTCTGGAATGAAGGAGATGATTTAAGTTCAATAATCTCTTTCATTGCAACAAGACCTTTATCAGAAGCATAATCAACGTTGCAGCCTGTGAAATTACCTGCATCATCTGTATCATATGTTAATGTACAGCCTGTAGCAAAGAAGAATGCCGGCTGATACCATCCGGAGTTGATTTCCATATAGAAGTTTTTGCCTGCTGCTTCACAATCGGCAATGATTGCTTCCAAAGAAGTAGGATCGCTGATTACGGAACTGTCATAATATAAGAAGTAACCGTTATCGGATGTCATAGGATATGCATAAGTTGTACCGCCTACTACTGCTGCGCTTGCCGCACCTGCATCGTTCTGCTCGCTTACAAAGCTTGCATTATCGCCAACAAGAGGAGCTAACGCACCTGCGGAAACAAGACGTGTGATCTGGTCCTGTGCGAAACCGTAAATATCCGCACCGCCCGCAACGTCAGTAATCATGTTGCCGGCTGCATCGCCTTCACCTACAGGTTCAACACTAATCGTATAACCTGCATAATCAGGGTTTGCCGCTATAAAATCATCAGCTGCGCTCTTTGTAAAATCTACTACGTTCTCAGCTACCCAGATTGTGATTGTACCTGAACCGAAGTCGGTAATCTCAGCGCTTCCGCCTGATGATGCGCTGCTGTCGCTGCCTGATGATGCGCTGCTGTCACTGCCTGTTGATGCACTACTGTCGCTTCCTGCTGATGAGCCTGAAGCATCCCCCCCCGCTGAGCCGCCGGAAGAATTTCCACATCCTGCAAGGCAGGAAGCAACCATTGTTGCTGCAAGTAATGATGCTAATACTTTTTTCTTCATAACTTTTTCCTCTCTCTTTCTTTCATTTCTTAATTTAATACAAACTTTTACAATAATTTTCGTAAACTTTCGTACATAGTAAATGTATCA
>CAMWMM010000526.1 GCA_947175285.1 uncultured Lachnospiraceae bacterium | reverse complement strand
ACCACGGGCGGTAGTATCTCTGGTATTCCTCTTCCGTAACATTCAGTGTGAATTCTTTATTTCCTGACTTGACTGTGATTTTCCTATCAGACATAAAGCGTTCCTTCCTTTACGGCTTCGTAAAGTTAGGAACGCTTTAAATTTAGATGTGGGACTGGCTTTGAAAAAATGGCAGAGAATGGCCAGGGAAAGCTATCTAAAAACTACACACAATAAAACCCACTAGCTTTACTCCGGCCATTCGTGACTCGACGCAATGCGGTCCCACTCGCTCGGTACTTTTTATTCAGTTTTGCGTCCAATGGAATTACCAAAATTTTCCATTGATAGCATAATTATTCCCACATAAAGAACGCTTTAATCCATAAAAGCAAAAACAGCAGGATACCCTCCCGCCGTTCTCACCGTCTATGTATTCTATTTTTTCTCCTTCCGCTTCCAGTATATCCGTACCACCTCGCCACAGTGCTGGCATTTCAGCTCTATTACGACCACCCCGAAACGTGTCTCCCAAATGTCGCAAATCCGCTTCCTGCAATACTTCTCAGGACATTTCATTTTCCGGATAACCATCACCTCCTTTCTCCCAAAAAGCGCGGAGGCGCCTATTGGTATCTCCCAATAAACGCCTCCCCGTTAAATCTGCATTGCCGTTATTTATCTGTTGTTACTTATAAAATTTCTTCCATAACAGAATTCCATCACCCCAAAAACTCTAAAAACTTTTTGTAGAATATCAATTCCTGCCTTGCAAAATCTGGATTTGCCGCTGGTGTCAGCGGATTCTCCAATCTATGTATGATCTTTTCAGCCATAGATTTTGCGGAACCCACGCTGTCACCTAAAAATGTGGAACTCAAACTTTGCTGCCCACTTTCAACGTGCAGGACTAAGGCTGTTGAGATGCGGTTCATCGGAAAAGGATTTACTCCCGTTTCCGCAAGTGCTTTATCCCATGCCTGCATCACTTCATCAGAACTCTCCGGCCTGAAAGCATTTATTCCTTTGGGTGCTTCGTCCTTTGTTGCAGCTTTGTTTATCGCATCAGCAAAATCCCCTCTTGCCGCATTTCTTTCTGTCTTTCTTGTTTCATACCCTGCTGCCGGGTATCCCACTGCTCCTATTCCACTAATGCTCATTTCTTAATATCCTCCATTTTTTTTCATAAATCCGGCATGGTTTACTTATCCATGAAGTCCCAGAACTGCTTATAATCCAGATAGCCCTTTAAGTTCCCTGCATGGAACTGCATCTGCATAATCTCCTTAACAATATCCATCCAGTTACCTTTATCAAACAAACTGCTGCCGCCCTTTTCGCTGTCATGGTTGGACTTCGCCCCCATAAATGCTTTCTGTGCAGTCGGGCATTTACCGCTGGCGGTCAAATGGCTGGAATATGCGAACATTTCAATCTCATCGCAGTTGTTTGGGTCAACCTTTGAAATATCAACCATCCTTTCCGTCACGTTTCCTGCCGCATCCCATGCCTTCACTTTATACACCGGATTTGCCGGATCAAAATCCTTTGTCTTATACACGGTGACGGAACTGTCATGGTCTCCCATTGAACCGATTGCCTCGCCATCCTCCGGGTTTGATATGTACAACGTGATGCCCTTGCTCTGCGTATTTTTGACATTGCCCATCTGCCCTGCAAAACTGCTCCCTGCTGTGTTCCTCTGTGCCCTTCTTGTTTCATACCCTGCTGCCGGGTAGCCTGCTGCTCCTATTCCACTAATGCTCATTTCTTTTATTCCTCCATTGTCATCAAATATTTTACTGGCAGCTCCTCTGTCATTCAGAGCCGCCTCTGCTCTCTCATAATAAGTCCGAGCAGTTCATTCCTTCATGCAGACATACCGCCTATCATTTCATGACAAACACCTCCTTTCACTGCTCCCCGATCTGCCGTCCATTGGACTTATGCCCTCGCATTCCTCACTTATTTATCACGCTGTACCAACTGGAACCTATGATGCCCTTTATCCATTCGCTCTCCTGTGAATAAACAATGGACTGCTTCGTGTCAATCAGTCTGCCCGACTGGAAGAGTATGCTGAGTTTCATATCCGCCACATTGTTCCAGCCCTTCCCGGAAATCTCTGAAATCATCCCGCATATCCACTGCTTTACCTGCGCCTTGTAATCGCCCGGAACCGTGCCTGACTTATCCACTGCTGCACTGACCAACTCCTTTATATCCTCTCCGTCCTTTGTATAATAAGTTCCGCCCCTCTCCTCCAGTTCATTCAGCTTCAAGCCGGTATATTCATACACCTGCTGGAATGCCTGGAACTTCAGCTTGGAATCCGCAGAAACCTGTGAACTGTTGCACCCGTCCTGTGTAGAGCAGGTGAGGATGTGCTTATACAGATTCTTACCATTGTTCCCCTGATTGAGCGCCTGTTCCATTGAGTGCTTAGGCGAATCGTCCACGCCATCAACTGAAATATAATAGCTGTATGGATCAACCGTAAACGTGCAGGTGTCCGGAATCCCTGCAGTGTCAATCCCCGCGCCCGACAGGATATTGGATATCTGCCTGTTTATAGTCTGGCGTTTAAACATAATCCTGTCATTATCCTTCACATCCCCATATATCTCAATTCCCCTGAAAAGGGAATCCTCATAGCTTATGCCGATTATCTTTCCGTCCTTATACATCTGCATTTCATAGTTATAGGCAATCCGGCGCTCCGTTTCTGTCAGGTTCATTTCATAATACTGTGAGCCTTTGTCATAATACTTCCCGTAGATATATTCTTCTGGCTTGGAATGCGTCTTTGCCTCTGCCGCCAGCTTGGAATATTTATCCGTCAACGCCGCCCGGAACGCCTGGGAATTGTCCGTGTATGTAACAGCATTGACATCTATCTCATTGCCCGCATTTTCCAATGCCGCGCTGTTACTATCCCTGGCATCGTCTATATATTTCTGCAGGTCAATCGTGCTGTCTACGCTCGTGTTCCGCGTCCTGCCCGATATGCTTTTCCTCATGGACAGTTCCTGCGCCTCGCTGCTTATGGTAACGGTGTCCCTCCTGCCAGACTGCATAGTTTTATTGGTTTTTGTGTTCTGTACCTTTCTGCCAAACATGATGTCAAGCAGTGTCCGGTTACGTTGAATCTGATTGTTAAGAAAAATATTCATTTATACCTCCGCCTTTCCTTTTTGCTCCCCGATCTGCCGGAAGCCCGCCCATTGGACTTATGCCCTCGTGTCAAAGTCCAGCCCTGTCCGGCGCAACTTTGGCGACCTCGCTTTTCCGCAGGGCGAGGAACTTATTTCCCATATAGACACCCTGCGCCGCATCCTGTTTAGCGTATTCCGTGATTTTTTCCCGGAGGGGATCAGACAGCTTCCATTCCTTCTTGGATGATGGCTTTGCTGTCTTTTGGCTGTTCGTTTGATAGCTTTTTGCTATTCCTGTAATATCCATTTCAATCATCCTTTCACTGCTCCCCCGGAAAACCGGGCATCTATGAACACAACACCCCTAAAAGGGATTTGTACCTTTCCGTTTCATTTTTTATATCTTC
>CAMWMM010000525.1 GCA_947175285.1 uncultured Lachnospiraceae bacterium | reverse complement strand
GTCATATCGTATGTACTTTTGCAATGAATATACGGGACAATTGAACAAATTCGGCGGACTGCCAACGCATTTACCCACAACATGGCCTAAAGATGAATCCGGGGATGAACTGACTTTTTTGTGCCAGCTTTATTGTGATGGAGAAAAGCTGGCAATCGAAAACACGTTATGCATACAACTGTATCAATGGGTAAAAAACGGAGAAGAAGGCTCTGATCCAACTATTGTGCTGGTGCCTGTTGGAGCCAGAGAGAATCTGAATGGTGAAGGTCTAAAGCACACGGAATTGCAAGAAGGTGATATTAAGTTCGAGGAAGTGACTGAAGAAGTAGTAGAAGAGCATGCTGATGTTAGTTTGGAAGATGAAAAGGGACTTCATCTATGGTATAGTAAATTAAAAGGCTGGTTCCACGAAGATGGTATCACACCCGATAGTTTCTTGGGAATGATAAGTGATGGAGACGGACATACTCCCATAAAAGGAAGCTCCCCTTTTAATTGGGGATGCGGATATAATCTGGTCTTTTATTTGAATGAAGCCGGAAATGTCGCTTGGGATTTCTGTTGATAAGAGGGAGATTGGTAAGAAAGTAAATGACATTGTTAGAAGAATATCAAAAATTTCTCGTGAATAATAAAAAGCCGGGAGTTCAGCCCAAATCGTTAGACTTTTCGGGATATGCTGTGGGCGGCATAAAGCAAAGCGCAGGAAAACTTCGACAGAACAATTTTATTAATATGTTCCATGGCGTGAGAAATAAGAAGCAGAATGCAAGAGAGATGACAATCATATCACGATACGATATCGATATTAAAAATCTTGAAAAAGGGCTGAAAGAAAGAATAAAACAGCACAAGTCCGTATTTCTTTATCTGCTGCCGCTTATCATAGAATATTATCAGGACACGGCTACTTATGAAAAAATACTGGTAAGAATTGAACAAAATATGCAAATCAATTACTATCGGCTAATAAACAGTGATAGTATGATCGTATATCCTTTTATTGAGAAGCGCATGGGAATGCAAGAAAAGGCATTCCGCGATTTTGAGGCACTTTCGTTTGCCGATGAGAATATAAAAACAAAGCTTTTTGGGATTTTGAAGTAGAGTGCTTTTTATGAAATCAGCCCAAAATCCGATAAAACAGTTCCGCATTGCTATTGATAACAAGTTCTTCCGGAAAATTGCACTTTTCCAATAGCGGAAAAATATACCGCATATCCCCGATATGCGCTTTTCCGTGACTGTCGCTGGATAAAAGAACCGGAAGCTGCATTTCTTTGCATAGTGAAAGAATGCGTAAAGAGTTGCACTCTCCATCCGTCCGATACGCATACGGCATCAGGGACGCATTGTTAATCTCCGGGTATACCTGATATTCCCAGCAGGCGCTTAGCAGCCTTTCATAATCGACCGGAAATCTTCCGTCATCAGGATGCCCCAGAAAACGAACTCCCGGATGTTTCATGGCGTTGATATAAGCTGTTGTATTGTAAGAAACATCACCAGCGCGAAAAACAGGGTGATGCATACTGATAAACGCATAGTCCAGTGAGCGAATCAACTCGTCATCTAAGTCTACATCTCCGTTTTCATTCAAAATATTTAATTCCACTCCATATAAAAGATTTACACCGAACCGTTTTCTGTCTGCAAGACGCAGGTTTCTGAAGTAAGAACTGTCTGCACTCCCAAACGTGGCGGGAGCGTGGTCGGAAATGCCGAGTATCTCCAAAGAAGCCTTTGCTGCCGCACGTGCCATATCCGTAATCGTATCATGACTGCCGTGTCCGCTGGCAATGGAGTGTGTATGAATATCTAATAAAATAGGGATGGTGTGTTTTGTCTGCATTTCTTACATTTTCCTTTTAGTTTAATAACATGGATTCGGCTTTGCGTACATCTTCCATTGTTAAGCCGGTGTGCGGGTCTGTTTTTAACTGGTGTGCTTCAATTTCCGGATTGTGTAAATCGAGGTCATCAATGACTATCCATTTATCCACTTCTTTGTGCTCATCCAGCCATGCCAGAATTTCAGATGCCTTGACAAGACTGAACTTTTTGCTTCTTTTTATTTCTTCTGTGGAATGATCTGGTGTTACGTCCTCTATCATCAAATCCTCCTGCCCAAAAAGTTTTTTCAAATTTTCCGCTTCTTTACGCAGTGGATGTAAAGAAGAATCAAACCAGAACTTCCAGCCGGAGTGTAAAATAATTTTTGCATTTGTATTCTTGACCAGTGTACGCAATAGCCGGACTTTCTCTATGTCAATCAACGTACCGTCACTGATTTCTGTTTGATGGTTGTCATTCCGGAAATTTGAATTAAGTACGCCGTCAATATCCAGAAATATCACTCTAACTATCATGCATTGCCTCCAATCAGCGATGTTTGGGCGGCGCTGAAAGCGGTTTAGTCCCAAACTTGAAAAACCAACAAAAACCATAATGAAATATGTTGTTTCGTGTTGACTTCAACCCTATTATAACTTATAATTAATACAATATCAACAGAAAGGTATGATATGCATGGAAGAAAAGCAAAGAATCATACAGGAACTTGTTCCGGGAAAGCAGATTACTCTTGCACATATCATTGCGAATCCGGACAGTATCCTCTATGAGAAACTGGGTTTAAATCCCGCAGTTGAGTATTCGAAATCTGCAATCGGAGTTTTGACAGTCTCTCCGGCGGAAACGGCGATTATTATTGCGGATATTGCGATTAAGGCTTCCGGCGCCGAACTTGGTTTTGTGGACAGGTTTTCGGGTTCCGTCATTATTACCGGTACGGTATCACAGGTGGAGGCGTCCATACAGGCGATTTTATCCTATACGAAAGAAACGCTGGGGTATACGGTCTGTGACATAACAAAGACATGAAAAAGCTGATTCTGATAGGGCGCAGCGAAGCGGGTAAAACGACCTTAACGCAGGCGTTAAAAGGTGAAACGATTACATATAAGAAAACGCAGTATGTCAATTATTTTGACGTGATTATAGATACACCGGGCGAATACGCACAGACAGCGAAGTTAGGAAGAGCATTAGTGCTTTATTCCTACGAAGCTGACGTAGTAGGGCTTCTGCTTGCGGCAAACGAGCCGTATTCCCTCTATCCGCCCAACATTACCTGTATGGTGAATAGAGAAGTGATTGGCATTGTCACCAAGATAGACAGAGAGGATGCCGACATAGCACGGGCGGAGCGGTGGCTTAGGCTGACCGGCTGTAAGAAAATATTTTTCGTTAATTCCAAGGCAAATGAGGGTATCGCTGAAATCTTGGAGTATTTAAAAGAACCCGGCGACACCTTACCGTGGGAACCACAATAGAAACCCGCATCGCGGAACTTTCTATTTGTAGATAAAGTCAATAAATAAAGAAAAGAAAAGGAGAACACAATGGCATTAACCGAGTATGAAATCAAAAAACAAATTTGCGACATCGGCAAAAGAATTTATGACCGTACCATGGGTGCGGCAACTGACGGAAATATTTCCGTAAAACTGAATGACAATGAATTTTTATGTACACCGAC
>CAMWMM010000524.1 GCA_947175285.1 uncultured Lachnospiraceae bacterium | reverse complement strand
CCGCTCAGTATAAAATGATGCACACGACCGCATATGGAAATTAGCTGCTTTGCAGCATGCGGTCGGCGCAATACTCACTGCAGATTTCATCGGCAGTGAGTATAACAAGTATAGCATATGCAGAGCTGGCTTCTGTTTCTGCAAAAACATATAGTAAACAGTATAGAAAAAGACGGATGGATGGTATACAAAAGTCAGGGGGGGCTGGCAATAGAATATATAGGATGCATCAGCTTTGCCTTCCACGTTTCTGCAAAACTGTAAAATTTGTTATCCAGAAAACCATGTCAGGGCAGTTTTATAAATTACATCATCTTGTTGTAACTTGTCAACAAGTGACGATTAAATTTTAACTACACTGTTGATATATTTTAACAAATGGTCTAGGAGGTATGTAGAATGTTAGACTTGGAACTGTATTTGAAAGAGGTAGGCAAAAGGATTATGGAACGGCGGAAAAAGCTGGAACTGACGCAGGAGGCGCTTGCGGAAAGGAGCGACCTGACAACACAGTTTGTATCTTACGCGGAATCTGGAAAGAGAGCGATGCGGCCGGAAAATCTGATGAAGATAGCCTCTGTTCTTGGGGTAAGCACGGATTATATCTTAACGGGAGATATAATTGACAAGGACAAGCTTCTGCTGTCGGAGAAACTTGATAAGCTTACGTCTGCCGAAGTGCGGATTGTGGAAAGCATAATCGATGAGTGCATTGCCTTGTACCACAGGGATGAGTAGATCCTAAAAATGGTCATTTATTCTGGCAGTGGGTATTGGGAATGGGGATGGGTGGAAAGACAGGGAAGATGTTTCTGGTTATGATATGGATATGGGGATTGGTATAGTAAGAAAGGTTATGTCTTATGCCTGCATATTCGGATATAATCCCCAGAACATATGTAACTACGGGAATGAAGAAAAAATGAAAGGTGTTGGATCATAATGAACTGCAGTCCGATTCCGGTAGCGCGAAAACTTTCATGATATGGCATATTTATTTGACAGCTGGAAACCATTTTGGAAATCTGCGGATGGATTCCTGATTTTTTCTTTCCTTACTGTAGTTTTTAGGGTGGGTGGTGCGGAACAGGCGTCCACCCACTCAATTATTATAATACTGGGATATTATAATATTATGACGGAGGCAGGGGAGCTTAAACCGCAGAAAATCTGGGATTGCAGGGACATGCGGTTACAGTTCTCCGAAAAAATGTTACAGTTTCCCGAAAAATGTGTTACACTTGTCCGAAATGGCTATTACAGTTCTCCGAAAAATTGAAATCTTCAGTCTAATCATCTGTAGGAGATTTGATAATTGATTTCATTACAGCAAATACGGCCATTGTTGTCAGGCCTGTCTTGATGCCATAGATCGAAAGGCGTGAGTATATTTCGGGGGGAATATAATTGGCATGGAATAGCGCATGAAAAATGATTGTATTTTATGTGGATTTTGATATACTATGATTTAGGGGCAGATGACAGTATGCCACAGGGAGGGCTAAATCAAATTTTGTATGCAGAATTCGCATTTCTCTTCGAAAAACAGGGAGGATAAGAAGTGATATTTTTTTGGACAGAAGACAGGAAAGACAAATCCGGATACCAGTTTTGGGAGAAGTTCTTGGGTGCGCTGTATCCACAGGTTGTGCTGGAAAGCAAAACAAATTCAAGTGAACTTGTGAAGAGTGTTGCTAAAATTAATTCGAATGATACATATATCGTGGCATTGGACCACTCTTTTGATAATGATCAGTCTATCCGGGAGATCAGTGCTTTGAGAAAGGTGATACAGAAAAAGAACAATGTGTATGAGCTGAATCTGATTTCTTTTGAGTTCGTCCTGCTTAGCTTCCCTTTACTGCTTGACTGGATTTATGCTGAAGAAGATGAATTCAGGGAGCAAAGAGCCGTTCTTGTTACTGTCAGGGAAAAACTGCTGGAAGCTGTCCATAAGCAGGTTGATTATAAAGAAGTGCCTGAGATTGCGGAGTGGCTGAATAATATTAATGAATATAATATTGAACAGATAACTGCCAAGCTGCTTTATGGGCTGACCAGAAATACCGGATTTTCGGTTGATAAAAGCAATACAGGTGTCTGCTGGAAAACTGACTGCTGTGGCTATGGAGAAAGAGCGGCAGATGATAAATGCGGTCTGGATAACAGAAGACCCTCGCTCGTGGAAAAAATGCAGGCAATCCTGAGGGAAAGTTTTCTGGAACAGGAATTTAAGAGAATGGGACTGGAGGCAGTGTTATGATTACAGTGTATAAAAATAAGGCTGATATTCCGAAGGATGCAGGGCTGGTTGAATTGAACGATTTATTTTTTAACCAGAACATTATAGAGCGCCTTGATATGAGGGCAGAGGGGATTGTCAGGGAAATTGACGGTGCAGAGCTCAGACCGGATTACAGGATCGTATCGGGCATCAATGGTGAACTGCTTAATATTGACAGACTGTCAACAGGATGCAAAACGGCCCTGAACATCCATTATTTCCCAGAAAAAGTGTTTTCACTGAAGGAGTGTGGTGATAATGCTCTGGGTGTTATTTATGCTTATCAGGCGGGAATGGTCTATTCTGAATATCCGATCATAGCCTTATCCATGGAAAGCGTGCGGATATGCGGCCGGGATGGAGAAAGGATTATCAGTGATTATGAAGAATTGAAAGGCTGGTGGCAGAATGTATAGCAGGCCGGTAATTATGGAGATCCTGAAAGCAAGGCACACAACATTTTCAATAGATTTTCACTTTGCCAATAACATCACGCTGCTGATGGGAGATTCGGGCATGGGCAAAACACTGGCTTTTAATATCTTACGGGAATTGTCTGTAACAGATGGGAGGATTCTGTGCATAAATTATCTGGATATCAACAAAAAAATAAAGGACGAGATAGAAAACGCTTCCGGCAGATTGATCATCATAGACAATGCAGATGCAATACTTAATGACGATATCCGGAAAACGATTGCATTTGACAGGGAGAACCAGTATCTGATCATTGGCAGGAATCCAAGGAATCTGCTGACCACAAGGGAGAATCTTTTTGAATTAAATCAGGAAAAGACAGGGAATGTGACTGTCTATTCTTTAAAAGAGTACCTGTAAGCTGTCAAAAACAGGTTTTTTTTCCGAAAGTTTTTAAACTGCTGGACAGCCTTTTTAGTGTATTTTGCAGGAGGACTGGAACTATGTAAAAATAGGAAAGCTTTCTATTGAAGGGATGGCAGATGAACTGGGACTTATAGCTGGGGAGGTTGTAGAGCTGGCAGGTGTACAATCAGTATAATTGAACTGTAGCAGGGTTATGGTACAGAAGGCAGAAAACCATATGAAGGTTATCTGCTTTTTTTATTTCCGAATATTATTTTAAGGGACTTGTGTTCGGGTAATCAGGGGATTCTTACTAGCGAATGGTACGGTACTTAAAAGTATGGACGCTAATTTATGCAAAATCGAAAGGACTATTTTTGGTTGTATAGTGAATCCTAAATTTCGCATTATGGTCATGTGTTAATTTCAACCCCCAGCATCTGTAGG
>CAMWMM010000523.1 GCA_947175285.1 uncultured Lachnospiraceae bacterium | reverse complement strand
CTTCTTACAGTGGTATCTGTTGCAAGTGTATCTGAGCAGGAGATAGAAAATGCTTTATCTTTAGAGTGGAATGATTTTGAAGATTCCGTGCAATATTCAGTGGCATATTTACAGAAAATGGACGGGATCGTTACGCGCAATCCAAGTGATTATAAAGAAGCAAAAATAAAAGTATGGAAACCGGAAGAATTATTGTTATGAAAGGACTGATGAGGAAATTTAATTATGAAAAATATAATGAGCAATTGAAGTCTATGCCAGAGCCGATTATGATGAGTGAAATTCCAAAGGTAAAATTGGATCTTAAGGGGATTAGGGAGTTTGCCAAGGAAAAAGGTATTTCGATAGCAAGCCTTACGGATGAGGAAAAACAGCTTTTTATTGCAAAATAGGATTTGGATTTTTAAGGGACATTTTCGTAAAAATTATGAAGGTGTCTTTTTTTTAGGGAAATCATTGAAAGAAAAAGCTCTTATCATAAGGATAGATTCTGAAAAGAAAGGAAATTGGAAATTTTAGCACTCACATCTTGACAGTGAAGAGTGAGTTCCGACTTGTTTCATGATGTGCCGTGAATGCCCATTTTATGGGATTTACGGCATATTCTATTATTTATCAGAGTTCGTCAAAAAGCGTGTTTTTTCACAAATTTGGTGTAGTAAATGGTGTAGTAGATTGGGGCGGGATTTTGTATTTGGATAATTGATTAGGCTATTCATTAATGTTTTCGGAAAAATCAGATTGTGAGTCCTTGCACGATAGGATATAATAATAGTAACTTAAAAATTAGGATGGCAAAAGAAAAACGCAGACTAAAAGGCGGTGAATCAATGACTGAGGAAGAAATATGGCAAGATACCAAAACAGTAGAGCAGATTGTTGATGATATGGATTTATTTAATAATGGTTTCCATATTGCATAAGTAAATGAAAATTATAAGGGAGTTGACGAGGTAGGAAAGTTGCTGCATGACTTTGGCTGTAAGGAATCAAAAGACATGTATTACTTTGAACTGGCTAAAGGAGTGCGGTATTTAAAAGAGAAAGAAAAAGCGTTTGGACTTTGCGAAAGGTAACTTTATTTGAATCAGATGCGGTTGTTATGAGCAAATAGTTATAGATGCATATGGATGGTTTGAAGTACTATTGAAATAAACAAAAGAGGAGAAGTAAGGGATGGATATGATAAGATGGTTGCATATTTCTGATTTACATATTTGTGAGCAAGCAGATTGGAATAACTATAAAAAAGAATTATTTAAAAAATGTAAAGAGATAGGAAAAATAAATTTTGTTATTGTTACCGGAGATTATCATGATTTTAAAGAAAAAAATAATTTTCAAGTCACCGAAAATTTTCTGAAGAATCTTATCGGTGTACTTGGATTGAATATTTCGCGGGATTTATTTATGGTTCCGGGAAATCATGATGGTGCAACTGAATTAGAAGATAGGAAGACATTCGTGAGAGATGCAAGGACATATCCTATGGATATGAAGGTAGATAAATTATTAAAAATGTTTGCGGACTATGAATCATTTGTGAAATCTGTGATACCAGATTATTCTGTTAAACATCCGGCTGCAGTTCATGTCCGTACGTGGAATGATAAAGTTACGCTGATACATTGCAATACGGCAATTGGAGCGAATGGAGAGGATAAAACAGGTCAAATACTTGATATCAATAGGTTGTCCGGATTAGATATCAGTGAGGAGCATCCGGCAATAATTTTGGCTCATAATAGTTTTTTTGATTTACACGAGGAGCATCAAAAAAGAATAAAGGATTTTATTCGTGCAAATAATGTGCGGGCTTATTTGTGCGGAGACAGGCATATAGGTCAGATAGAACAGATTTCCTATGAAGATAATCAAAATAAGCAAATCCCTTGTATTGTGAGCTATAAGGCTTCTCCAGATGCAGCAGATAAATATTCAAGCTTTGGTATTATTATTGGGGAATGGGAAAATTCAGAAGTTATATTAAAAGGATGGACATGGGAAAGTGGAAAAGGATTTAAACCAGATGGCTCCATGTGGGAAAAGAAAATAGAAATGGGAGGCATGCCGGTAGATGTGCCATCGGGTGCAGTGGGAAAGAAAGCATATCAGCTTGCAAAGAAATATGATGGCTGGTTACAGATAGATGCTGATTTAGAGAAGAGAAAACTTCCCAATATTACAGAGAGCATGAGGAGTTTTCTAATTGGGCATCCATGCAAATGGTCTTTGGCATTTAGTGGACTGACAGTTAGACGCAGACAGTTAAACGAATTATTAAAACAGATTAAGACTGGTGGTATAAATGCATTGCTGGGAGCCGGAGCGGAGGGAAAATCTACGTTACTAAAACAGGCGTGTGTACAATTATATCATGAAGGTTATACTGTTTTATATCATGTGAATAAAAACTATATACTTCCGAACGATTTGCCTGACAATACAGTTTTAGTTATAGATGATCCGAATAATGATAAAAAATTTGTGGATTTTATGAATTATGCTTATAGTTATGAATTACCATTAGTCATTGCAGCCAGACGTAATGAGTGGAATTTATTTTGTGCTAGCCGAAATCTATCATCTGAGATAAAAAGAGCAGTGATAAAGATTGATATGGAAAATATTACAGACAAGGAAGAAGCGGAAGCATTCGCAGATTGTGTAATTAAATATTATAAGAAAGGTGCAGATCGTGAAAAGTTGATTCATATATTTCTGCGAAATGCCAATGATTTTGGTTTCCTATATGCGGCAATGCTAATATCTATTTACGATAAAAGCCAATTTGAAGAGATTGCTAAGGATATTATTAATAACATAGAAAAGAATGATAAAAAAGCAATTAAATTGCTGGCATGCGCTGTGTTGTTTGAGCATTTTGGAACTACTCTTAGTAGTAGAGAGTATGACGAATATTTAAATTTCTTGAAAATATCAAAAGGAAATGCGAAGGAAGCATTGGAATTGGAATTGAGACATAGTGCAAACCGTTGGGAAACTAGACATCCTCAGATTTCAAATTTATTTTATGAGATATTTTTTGGAGAAGATGCCAAATTTAAATCTTATGAAACAGATGAGATCCTGTGTTATGTGGTAGAATCGCTCTTAAAGAGGTATAATCAATATTATAATCAAAGGAAATATATATTTGAGTATATTTTATCTTCTATTGAATTAATTAATATGTCATCCTCTTGTGATTGGCTGTTGGAAAGAATAATAGAAGAATTTAAAGAGGATGAAGTTAAATTACGTAAAATTAGAGGAGCGTTAGATAGCAACTTAAATGTTAAATTTGGAGAATTATGTTATGCACGTGAGATATATGATGCAAAGATAATGCAGAATTGGGCAAATGAAGTGTATAATATTAGCGGAGTAGGCAGCTATGAGAAAAAAAATAGTTGTCTCTGGATTTATAAAGAAGTCTGTATTAAGAAAGGGATGTTATGGCGTGACATTTGGCAGAACTGGGCCAAACTAGAATTAGAAATTAATGGAGCAGGCAGTTATGAAACAGAGAACAGCGCACTTTGGATTTATAG
>CAMWMM010000522.1 GCA_947175285.1 uncultured Lachnospiraceae bacterium | reverse complement strand
GCAAGGAGGTGTGCTATGAACGAACTTTTAGTGGATAGATTAAAGAATGCCAGAGCAGAAAGCGGATTGAAACAACAAGAGGTTGCAGAAAAGCTTGGAATAAAGGCAAACACAATAAGTAATTGGGAGCAAGGGCGAACAGAACCAGATATAGATACTTTCGTGAAACTGTGCAATATATATCAGATTGATTGTTCCTCTCTATTATCAGATGTATATGCGTTCAAGAGAATTGGTTCTGATATATCTCTTTCAGAATATGACCATATCAAAAAATATCGCTCTCTTGACGATATGGGCAAAAGCCACATTGACTATGAATTAAATAGAGAAGTTAAAAGAGTAGAAAAAATGCAATCACTTGAATCAGCCCAGTCCGCTGTCATTGAATTTCATGGCAATGGAGACGATACAAATCGACTTTTAGAATACTTCCGTAGCGCATCTGCAGGAACTGGCGTATTTATTCTTGGAAACGAGGCTTCGGAACAGATCGCGATCCCCAATACACCCGAAAACCAGTATGCAGATTTCGCAATCGGTGTTGACGGGAACTCCATGGAGCCAGACTATCACGATGGTGATATTGTCCTTGTCTCCCAAAAACTGGAAATGAACCATGGCGATATTGGTATTTTCATCATAAACAACAGAGCGTACATAAAAGAATACGGAGAAACAGAATTGATCTCCCGAAACCCTGCTGCCAAAAATGTAACAATTTCTGAATATGATAATATTGTCTGCATGGGTAAGGTGATCGGAAAACTTCCGAATGACTAAAAACACTGTGGAGGTTCAATAAAATGAAAGTGCCAGATGTATGGGTAAGGTTATTGACAAACTGAAACATATTGAAACATATGAAAACATATTGATATCAAAGCGGTTATGTGCTATATTAAACATGAAAAGGCAATACCAATAGACGGTTAGCCCAAGTTTATAGTTACTTAGTTATAAAAATAACCGCGAACTTTTCTCAGGAGCAGCGGTTATTTTTATGCCTATTTTCTGGTTCCGACTGCATAGCCTAATGCAAACATAGTCGCGCTTAAGCTTATAACAGCTATCAGACCTTCAAGTGTCAGCATAAAGCCTTTCTCCTTTGTGTATTTCCCATATGTAGACCTCCTTTCATGATAGCAAGCTATCGGGGAGTCCTTGGAACTACATTCCAGCGAAGGCTAACCGCCTACCGTTATGGTATTGCCATTTGAAAGTATAGCATACTTATTGCGACATCGCAACCAGTAAAAACCGCCCAGTGTCACCAGCACTGAACGGCTTTTGATAGATACATCCCGAAGATGATACCCACTTACGAAATTATTGTATCATCTCCGGGAGCAGCCTGCAAGCGTAAAAATACGCTGGCTGTTATTTTTATACACTTTTTTTAAGGAGGAATGATACTATGGCTACAGCAAAGAAACTACCATCAGGCGCATACAGGTGCTTAATCTTTGACCACATGGAGGACGGAAAGAGGAAATACAAGTCCTTTACTGCTTCCACAAAGAAGGAGGCAGAGTACAAAGCTACACAGTACATAATGCAAAAGGAAGAACAGAAAAAAGCATTGCCGGAATATACCTTATATGATGCTATCGGAAACTACTGTGATCTGAAAAACAATGTACTCTCACCATCAACTATCCGCGAATACCGGAGAGCACAGGATTACAATTATAAGGATATCAAAGACATCAAACTAAGCGATATAACCAATGATGACATCCAGCGCTGGGTGAACACATTTGCCAAAGACCACAGTCCGAAAACAGTAAAGAATGCCTATGGGCTGATCCGGGCCGTACTGGATACCTTCGCGCCGGATATCCATCTGCGCATCACATTGCCCCAAAGCGTACCACACAAATTATATGTGCCTTCTGACAGCGATATTAAGGCCGTAATCGAATATTTTAGTGAGAACGATAAAGATATGGAACTTGCTGTTTATCTGGCCGCATTCGGCACGCTACGACGTTCTGAGGTATGTGGATTAGATGCCGGGGATATTGACGGGAATACCATCACAATTCAGCGTGCCATGGTGGATAAGGGCAAGGACGAATGGGTAATCAAAACTACCAAAACAGTTTCCAGTACCCGCACTGTCGACATGCCGCAATTTGTTATTGACAAATGTCCGAAAGAGGGACGCATTGTAAACCTCAACCCTGATCAGATCACTCACAGATTTATCCGCGCCCTGAGGCGTTTAGATGTGCCCAGCTTCCGATTCCATGACTTACGCCACTACGCAGCGTCCATCATGCACGCCATCGGTGTACCAGATCAGTATATCATGCAGCGTGGTGGCTGGTCATCCGACAAAACGTTAAAAGCAATCTACCGAGGTACGATCAAAGATTATGAGGAAAAATATACCGACATGACACTATCCCATTTTGAGGATATGCAACACGAAATAGAAAAAGCCTAGAAATCCTAGGCTTTTTTGCAAACTATAAATATACTCGTAATGTATATTTATTTTACCCAATATTCATTGAAATCAATTTTCTTAAAAAGTGTATATAGTTTTTCCGAATTAAGTTCATCATATAGCTTTTTAAAACCATGCTTTTCATAGAAATTTTCAAACATGCATTCCCTACATTCTAGAACAAGCAATCTTCCACCTACAACTTTAGCCGCCAAGCTGATTGCATGATAGCATTCATCAAGAATCTGTTTTCCAGTCAAATCTCGTGATGTATATGTATCATTTCTCCCCAATTGCCCGATTAAATAAGATGATACAAAATTCAATCCATCTCTGCCAGGGTAATTGCCTAAGGCTGCACGCTTTTTCTTTTGGGATAACCCAGAAATATCTACTGCAGTATGGGCAATTGTAAAATATGCAGCTATCGAAAAAACATTATGTTTCAATAAATCACTATCAACCATGAGATATGTTTTTCCAAAATCCGTATTCTCATATATTATTGCTTTATTCACTAAAAAGTTCTCTAAGTCAGTTTCGCGTTGACAAGAGAACTTTTTAAATGATTCTTGAATTAAATTAACATCATATCCTTCTCTTAACATTTCTCCCAATGATAAAACAACATAATTTATCATTCGTTTTTACTAAGAGCCTTTCCGATAGCAGTTTTTAAATCTTTATCCTGTGATAGATTCGCTAAACGAGATTGGAAATCGCCTCGTAATGTGGGAGTCACTGCCTTCACCATTTCCTCAACAAAATCTGTTGCTTTCTCTCGTTGTACCGTAAACTGCTTTCCAAATGAAGATGTTGCCATTCTATCACCTCCTCTAAACTCATACCATATCATATGCCGACAAAGTATGCGTTGGTAATTAGATTATAACACAAATTTGCAAATTGTAAATATAATATATAAACATTTATTATTTTAGCCCAATATTTAATATATTATTCTTCCCACATAAATTGTTGAATTTTGAAGATATGCAACACGAAATGCAACACAAAAAAAGAAAAAGCCCAGAAACTCCAGGCTTTTCAAGAGCGATAGACGGGGCTCGAACCCGCGGTCTCGACCTTGGCAAGGTCGCGCG
>CAMWMM010000521.1 GCA_947175285.1 uncultured Lachnospiraceae bacterium | reverse complement strand
GTATTAAGAGAACAGGGAGAAATACTTGCATGGTGCTCTGTGATTGTTTGTTTAAGCCTAAGTCCACTTTTTTTGACAGTGGAGTAGCAGAAAAATAGTGTTTGTATTTGAATAATGACACCAAGATCTGTAACTTTTTAAAATCATGTCCTATATACTAATCAACAAATGAAATAGAAGACAAATGAAAGTGAGGATAAGAATATGTCAAATAACAATGTATTTAATCTCAGTGATGATGTATTTGCTAATACAATTGTAACATTTATTTTTGGAATTCCAGTATTTATAGGAATTGCCATTTTAGCAATTCCGTTTGTAATTGTATCATTCATTATGGATGTACCAATGCTTACACTAATACAGAATTTGCTGGCGTTTGCAATAGCTGTATTTCTTGTGTGGCTATTTAGCAAACATCAAATTATAGAAAATGGAATTGTAGGATTAATAATCGGAGCAGCAGTGTATATATATTTTAAATGGCATCCAGTAGTGTGTATTCTGATCGGAGTTGCCGCAGTGGGACTTCTATTTTTAATTCCACGCATAAAAATAGGATTTTGGATTAAAACTATTTCGTTTTCGTTGATTATTACGCTTATAGTTTATGCTGTTATCTATTCAGAATGGGGATTGTTGCCACTGCCGGATATGATATGGAAAATAACTTTTTTATTATTTTTCTTTTAGAAAATATATTCATAAGATGTTCGACCGCCTATAGTAACGAGTAACAAATTATAAAGAAAGCAAGCGGATCTATCTCCTGCCTGCTTTCTTTTTATCTTATTTATTCTTTGACTGTTGTCTCATATATATAATCCGCTATATACTGTGTTACACAATTATTAAACATGGAATCCAGCTCTTCATAACCAACAAACCAATATTTTCCTACAATAAATGCCTCTCCAGATACCGAACTAAAAAATCCTTGTCCATGCGGCTTATCATAATTCATCAAATCAACGGAACATGTACCATCCTCTAATACCATTACATTCCGAAATTTTACATAGCAATAGAATGTAAAATCTTCCTGGCCACCTATTGTTGCATCAACTTTGTATACACAATAACAATAATTTTCATCATAGTACTTGCTGCCCTCTTTTTTAACCAGCAGATAATTTCCGATAAACTCTTTATTTAAAATCTTATTCCCATCTACCCATGCTGTTGCAGCAGAATCGATAACGTCCTCCGTATGTTTTTTCAGCTTCTCCATCATATCATCAGGTATTTCCTGTATGCTTGAGATATAATGTGACAATCCTTCCACAACAAATTGTTTTTCGGTCTGTAATAAAATATACCCTTGTTGTAAAGCTATTTCTTCCAGATTTTCATTAACTATTGACATTGTAACAGTATCACCATTTTTTAAACCTGTATTCGGTTCAACATCATAACGATACTCCTTAATATCTAAGTCAGTTCGAGCGTCTACAATCGCAGCTTCTCCATTTGGAGCCACTCCAATAAAAGCCACATCCAGATCCGTAAACGGATCAAGCTCTATAGGATCTTTTAATCCTTCTACTGTGAAAATTTTCTCTTTGCCTATGTATTTGAGTCCCAATTCCTTTGCAGCATCAACATCCCAGTCAAACGTCACTGTAAAGGTATCCTCATTGGACAGATTTTCTCCTACGAGCTCGATATCTTCACGTTATCTGCAGCAGCTGTCAACTCTATGAATGACATTTCCTTATCATTTCCATTTTGTACAATTGCATCTGCAAATGCAAGGTAGTCGAAATCCACTTCTGCTGTCGCATACCCATTGGGACCTGAATATGTTACTTATAAATAATCTTCTAAATTGATTTCTTGTTCCCCACATCCAGTGAGCAATAATCCAGATATCACTCCAGCTATAACAATGAGTTTCTTTTGTACTCTCATAATCTTTTCCTCCCAAAGTTAATATTTTGCAAAATTAATCTTTCTTATTGCAAATCCATATCCGTTCCCAGCCACCATCTGAGCACATCTTGTATTTTGGCATCCCAGTATTTCCACTGATGATCTCCCTTGGATTCTTCAGTGGTCAGATCATAGCCAAGTTTTCTCACATGTTCCCAGGCTATCAGATTTCCTTGATACAAAAAATCCTCTGTGCCGCACCATGCATATAACCTTGGCAGGCCTTTTCCGCTCTCTGCCAATTTATCCGCCAACGCCATGAGATCATTATCTGAGCCGACCAAGTCCTTTTCTTCCCCAAAAATCCCATGGAAAATCTCTCTGGTATGCTCATCCTCACTGTTCCTTCTCATATCCTCCACAATATGCAGCGCACCTGACAGTGCTGCCGCTGCTCCAAAGGTATCGCTTGCACCAAGTCCCAATTTCCAGGCACCATACCCACCCATAGACAGCCCCGCAGCCAGAGTATCTTCCTTTTTGTCCGACATCTGAGGGAAAAATTCCCGGCAAATCCTAGGCAGTTCATTAGAAATAAAAGTCCAGTAATGCATCCCATATGTTGTATCTGTGTAGAATCCCAGATGTGTGGAGGGCATCACAATCGCAATGCCAAGTTTGCTGGCATATCTTTCAATGGAGGTTCTGCGCTGCCATATAGTATGGTCATCACTCATACCATGCAAAAGATATACCGTCTTATACCTGCCATCAGCCCCCTTTCCCTCCATACCAATCTGCCCATTAGTCTTCTGGGGAAGGATTACATCCATATTCACGCTCATCCCCAGAACATCTGAAAAAAAATCTGCATGCAATAACGCCATTTTCTATTCCTCCTTGTTAATTCTTATTCCTTTTTCCATTCTTTCTCATTAATTTCGATTGATCGTGAATACTTACATACTGGAAAAGTTGAACAGCTATAAAATTTTTCACCAATCGTTTTTCCCCGCATAGACATTTTTATCTCTAACGGTGCACCACATCGGGGACATAATAAAGATACACTTTGGCTATTATTATTTTCTTTCTTTTGACGTCCTATTATTTTTTCTACATCTCCAATATGCCTTTCTTTAATTTCACTATTTACTTGTGTAAATGGATACAATCGACTATATAATTCATATATTTGCCTAATATCCAATTTATGTTTTGTCTGTCCTCCCAAAGAGTCTACCATGCTCTTCACTTCTTTACACTGTATAACACGGGCACTCTTTGTGCTTACATTAACATTCATCAAAGAGCATTTGTCTGAAAAGACAATAACAGAATAAACAGGTATATCGTCTCCAATTAATTTTTTTAAATATTTTATGTGAGTATTATTTTGTTTAACTGGATTATAAAAAGAAATCTTTTTAGATTGTCCTTTTCCTACTGGTAAAGTTTGCGTCCAATTTTTTGATTTTCCATTTCCAAATATCCACCCACTGTAATTTTTACTTTCAAAAACAAATATTCCTCCTTGGCAAATTAGCATAACATCAATTTCTGTAGTTGAATCATCTTCTTTATTCAAATAGCAATTAAAAAGAAACTTTGCTCCCAACTGCTCGTACTGTTTCAGATTTTTATATATCAAATATTTTCCATATTTTCCAGAATCAATTAACAGATTCTTATAATC
>CAMWMM010000520.1 GCA_947175285.1 uncultured Lachnospiraceae bacterium | reverse complement strand
GATGTGCTAAACAGGCGGTTTCCATCCCATACCTGAAAAAATGGGGAAAGTCAAAGATTGGAGAAAAATACTAAAGATACTTCGGAAAAATGCCGATATTATCAGTAAATACAGGAGGGATTGCCATGAGAAAAATTGCAAATTACAGTCTTTTATTTCAAAATCTTTGTGGAATGCCGAAGAGAAATCAGATAAAGAGAACTACGATAAAGCAAAATCCGATAAGACAAAACCGGATTAATAATATTCAGGTATCACAGCTTAACAGCAAAGCCGTACGGTCACAGTTAAAGGCTGCGGGCGTTGATATCAACAGCAAACAATACAAAGCCGTTATAAACCAGATGATGAAAGACGGTAACGGCGCAATGTACACAAACGTTCAGGCAATTAAAAACCTGATGAAAGGTTATAACAAAGACGGGGATTATGTCGGACCGGGCGGCATTGTTGTACCGGGAATGATTATGAACGGCATACCGGAATCCGAAAGGCATCAGATTATTGATGTTTCGGAAGAGGCGCGCCAGAAAATGTTCGACGAAACCAAACGCCATTTCTTACAGGAATACGGTGTTGCAAACGGAAGGACAACGAAGCGTTCGGAAGTTTTCCGTGAATTTCAGCTCAGCATTCCGAAAGAAGACAGACTGAAAGGAACCTGGACTTTAGGAGAGTATGAAAGAGCATACCACCAGGCATTTTATGATGCTGTAAAAGCTGCCGACCCGAATTGGAGTTTAGGACAGCCGTTCAGCAGAAAAATTCTTGACAGCGTAACAAGAGAATCCGTTGATAACGCTCTTGTACAATCCGGGAATAAACTTATTCTTCCGAGAAAGACTATGGACATTGGGATATAAATGCCACCCTTACACTAAAAACCCCTTCCGTTAAATCAGCGCTCACGTTCCCGCCCATACCTTCCGTAAACTGCTTTACAATAGCAAGTCCGAGCCCGGTGGTTTTACGGGTTCGTGACTGTTCGGTTGTATAGAAGCGTTCAAAGATGTGCTCAATGTCTCCTTTTTCTATACTATCAGTAAGATTTGACATCGTAATCACCGCTTGTCCATCCTGTTCTTTCACGGAAAACCGATACTCTCCTTTTCCATGGAAAAGCGCATTCTTAATGAGATTTTCTATGATTCTTTTCACTCCGTCTGCGTCCGCCTCAATATACAATGGCGTTTCACTAATATCTACAGCCGGTTCGCAGCCTGCCTGCACGAAATCATCATAAAACAGGGATAACGTATCAGCAAAGATATTGTTCAGATTTATCCTTTCCGCATGGAAGCTTCTCTCGCCCGCCTCGACCCTTGCATATTCAAAAAGCTGATCCAGCATATCCACCACATCATCAATGCGCTGCTCCACCTTTTCAATATAGCGCCGCTGCTTTTCGACGTCAGTCAGAGAACCTTTTAACAGCATCTGTGTATATCCTTTTGCGCTGGTGAGCGGCGTCCTTATATCGTGAGATATTCCCATGATGCTTTCCCGGTAACTCCTGTTTCCTTTTTTAAGCGCTATCATCCTCTCACGGTTTTTCTGCCAGACACGGTTAAACTCATTAATAAGCTTCTCCGTTTTTCCGACACGGCAATAGGAGGATAGGCAATAATTCGTATCCTCCTGCTCCAATAAACTGATTTGTTTAAGCAAATAATCTGTCTGCCGTCTGTAACACCATAATCTCGCTCCCAAAAAAATTACCGCAAGAACCAACGCTCCAATCAAGATTTCTCCCATACGAAAATCTCTCCTACTTTACATCCTTCCATGAAAAATACAACATTCCCGCTGCCAAAGAAATGATTAACCATGCCCCTGCCGCAATACCGGAGCTTGTAACAAACCATGACGGGATATCCGTCTCCGGGCAGCTTCCTATCACCGACGTTATCCAGTATTTCGATAATGTAAAAGGAGCGCCAGCCGCCTTTATTACAATATCTATCCCCTGAAAAATAATATTCGAAAACAGCATTACCCCAAGAATCGATATAAGGATACCTGCCGTATTCCTTGTGACTTCGCAAACCAAGATAATAATCGCCGTATAAGCTGTCAGATATAATATCTGCAGAGAAAGATAAGAAATAAAATCATAGAGGACCGCTCCGTTTATCTGTTCGGTTCCAAGGAAAATAATACCCCCTATAAAAACTGCCAGGGCGGTCAGAAGATATATCATCACTGCACCAAACTCCGTTACCAAAAATCTTGCAAGATAAATCTCCTCTCTCCGAAGTCCCTTACCCACAATATTTTTCACCGCACCGCTGCTGTAATCCCCCATCGCAAACAGGCACACAAAAATCGTAACGAAAATAATGGTATTACACTGCCCATACATCTGCTTCAACATATGCGGGATATTGGACATTTCTTCTATCATAGCCTTATCAACATTCCCTGCCAGTCCGCTCAAAAGCAGTTCCTGAAGAAGATAAATAGCTGCCACAAATAAAACAGCCAGTCCTGCCGACAGCTTAAAACTCATGCTTTTTCTTAATTTATAAATTTCCGCGCTCAATAAATTAATCATTTCTTTCTCCCCCCTTTTCTATCAAATCCATAAAGTAACCTTCCAAATCCTGTCCCGCCAGATAATTTTCTTTAATCCCTATCCCTGCAAGCATCAGCTTCCGGTTGATTTCCGCAGAGTTTTCCAACTGTTCAAAAATGCGTATGACATGATTTTCCGGCACATCATATTCTCTGATATGCAGCTCCTCCTCCAATACATGGACAGCCCGCTGTGTATCATCCACCTCAAGACGCTGGCATCTGCGGCAGCGCCTCGTAAGTTCCTCTGCTGCAAATTCTTCCACCAGTTCTCCATCACGGATAATACCGTATGCTGTTGCTATCTTGGAAAGTTCTCCTAAAATATGGCTTGATATGATAATGGTGATACCCTTTTCCCTGTTCAGTTTTACAAACAGTTCCCGCATCTGCCGTATCCCCTGCGGGTCCAATCCGTTGATTGGCTCATCCAGTATCAAAAAGTCAGGGTTTCTAAGAAGCGCTACCGCTATGCCGAGCCGCTGTTTCATACCCATGGAGAAGTCACGTACTTTTTTCTTTCCGGCTTCTTCCAGACCGATAAAATCAATGGCATCCTGAATGACATTTTTATCCGTTATCCCATAGGCACGCCTGACAACTTCCAGATTTTGCGCCGCTGTCATTCCCCGGTACAGTCCCGGCTGTTCTATCAGCGTACCGATACGCATACGCTGTTTTTCAATATCCGTACTGCCGAATAACTCTATACTGCCCTCATCAGGTCGGGCAAGACCTGCAACCATCCTCATAAAAGTCGTTTTTCCGGCTCCGTTTTTCCCGATAAAGCCATAAATATCGCCTTTTTTCACATGCATGCTTACCTTGTTTACCACCTTGCGGCCACTGTATATCTTGGTAAGCCCTTCCGTCTTTAAAACATACAATTCCTCTTCCATCTCTTCCTCCGTGTCCAATATCTGTTGTTGTTTACAATTCCCAGTCTATCAGGCATTCTTTTAGAAACTATAGGAAAAGTTTAAAGAAATCATAAA
>CAMWMM010000519.1 GCA_947175285.1 uncultured Lachnospiraceae bacterium | reverse complement strand
ATAAGGAACTGTAGAAAAATAAGTGACACATCTTGACTTGTCTATTTCTCCGATAGCACAGTACAAAAAACCTTGCTGTAGCCCACTACGCCTGCGTTTTTTGTACTGCACTCTCGAAGAAATATTTTGCGCAATCTGCATCACTTATTTTCCTACAGTTCCTAAGGAGAATAATTACTATGAATATATCAACAATCCTAGGCGATATAACCTGTCAAAACAAAGCTGAAATTGAAGAAATAATGAAAAAAGGTGCAGCTCAGCAAAGAGGTGATGAGAGATGTATTGCAGTCTTGCGTAGATGATTTTGATGACGAAGTAGTATTCCTTGCGGGTGGCGAGGAGTGGGCAGCACCAGAAGATACAATCATATCATTCAAACAGGCAGTCAAATGCATGGAGGAATTTTTTGACACCATGGAATGTATCGAATGGGATGAACTGTAAAAGGAGATTGTTATATTATGATGAAGAAAGTATTTCATGGTTTTAATCGAGACATATTATATCGAAGATGTCTTCTTGGTTCGATTGCCCATGCAATCATGGTGGGAGAGTATAACTTGTTATCGGCAGCACAATCGTGGGACGGTCAGAATTATAATTTCATGGACTTTGAAGGCGTCCGAGGCGTGATTAGTTTTGCCAAGAATCAATACATATGTGTCATACAAAATACTGAGAAATGGATAACCGGGAAAAACGAAATCCTCTCCAAACTCTTAAGCGGTGCAGAACAGGGAATCTGTGACTTAGCTGTCAATGAGGCACTGTTGTATCTGCTGGTTGAGGGTGAAGGCTGCGACATTCCAGCAGCAACTGCAGCTTTCTGGGGTGATGCTCAAAATACATATTCCAATATGGAAGAAGAGGATTTGCTTGAGGACAGTCAACAAAGTATTGTTCCGTTTATATGCAGTGAGCAGGAAGCCAAAGAATATTGGATAGCAGATTATGAAATGAAACCAGGGCAAATTGCGTTGATGGAAGAAATTTACGATCAAAAAATCCATGCAGATTCAAAACTGATTCTGGATCAAAGCATTAAAGACAAGTTAATATCATGGTTTGATAACATTGATGAATGCATAGAATCTTTTTCGGAAATGGGGATTTATTTTGAGTAAAAATTTGAAAGCATTGGGGAAATTGGAGATGTGAAGACCGCTGCATCTATTCATATTAATGCGTTTATAAAAATTTACACGCATTATTTTTTAGGTTATAACCATATTCTGTTTCCATGAAAAACCTGAATTTATAGTAAGCAGTATCCATAATATGACTTTAGTGTGGAAAAATGAGTGGGGCAATTTTTTAGATAGTGAATATCTATCAATTACTCTGAATTCCCGAGTTTAAGGAACTGTTCAGAAATAACTTGTGATAAGGACGCCGTAAAATGTTCAGCTACAAAGAAGAAAATCGCAGGCATAGGAGGCAAAGACATAAAGGGCAATGCCTTACGTCAAGATTTTCTGATGCCGCAGATGGACATTTAGATATGCCAGCTTCACACAAGCTTGCTTGGCATTGTCATGAGTTATTTATTAACAGTTACTAAGTAGAACAGAATTTCAGATTTTTGCTGGATGTAGAACCACTTTTTATGGAAACTCAGGATTAGTGCCAAAACATAACAAGGGTTATTTTATAAAAATTGAACATTTTATGATAAAATTACACAGAGGAAGAAATGCAATTTTTAGAATATCATCACTGTGAAATTTTATCTGAAATTAATCTATCCAAGACACACTTTTCTAATTATGAAACACCACGTCGAATGTTTCAATATGATGGCACTTATATTGGAAAAATAATCAATGATGAAAATTATGAATTGGCATGGGCTGGTTTGTCAAATCGGAAAGGTGTTTATCATTGGTCTGGTTTGTATTCTGATCTGCAATTCCTAGAACAAGGTTTGTAATAAATTCATAAACTTTGAATGATAATAACTGCGGTTTAGAAGGAAATAGGAGTGGCGTCCGTTTATTCGCAAAAGCATACTTTAACGAATAGTTAACGCGATTAGTATCAAATTTTAAGAATATCTTAGCGCCAACTAATTCGTTAAAGTATATTGAGTTAAGATATTTAAGGAGACCTACACGATATTTTTATGCAGGTCTCCTTGATAATTACTTTAGATCATTTTCAGTTTCATTCTTTTTATTCGCTTTAACATTTTCATTTTCTTGATTAATTTTTAGTTTTTCATGTCCCTTGACCAATATTTGTGTTATATCGGCAAATGGCTTCTTTGCATTTTCAGAGAATTCAACATATTCACTTGATCCCGCATCAATATATAATAACCTCAGGTATTTTTTTGTTTCTGGAGACAAATTCTTTGCAGACAGCCTTGTTTCAATCAAGGATTTCATAAATGCAAATAATATAGCAAATATTGGCACACCAATGATCATTCCTAAGATTCCCCATATACCGCCAAATAATGTGATTGAAAAGATTACCCAGAAGCTTGATAAGCCGGTTGAGCTGCCGAGAATCTTAGGTCCTATGATATTTCCATCAACCTGTTGGAGTATGATAACAAATATTACAAAATAAAGAGCCTGTAATGGATCAATAAAAAGGATTAACAAGGTAGATGGAATTGCTCCCAAAAAAGGTCCAAAAAAAGGAATAATATTTGTGACTCCAATAATTACACTGATCAGCACACAGAATGGTGTCCCGAGTATACTTGTTACAGCAAAACAAATTACGCCAATTATAATGGAGTCTAATATTTTTCCGACAAAAAATCCACCGAAAGTCTTGTGCGCAAAGCGCACATTGCTGATAAAACGATTTGCACGGTTAACAGAACAAAAGGCATATACAACTTTTTTTGCCTGTGCTGCAAATAATTCTTTGCTTGCCAGTAAATAAATTGAAATGATAAAACCAATTACTAAATTCCACATTTCTTTAAATATAGAGTATACACTCATTGAAACGGACGTGATCACATTAATGATACCACTAAACTGTGACAGCATTTCTGTAACATTGTTAATACTGTTTAGTTGAGGAAGCAATTTAGTGTTGATCATGGTTGTAAAATCCATGGAAGATTGGTTTAAAAAATCCATTACACTTTTTTGAAACTCAGGATTATCATTTAAAAGTTTTGAAATCCATAGACCAAATGTATTGATATAACTGGGAAATTGTTCTAATATAGTTCGAATACTTTTAGCGATCTGTGGTATGACAATCGAGAAAAACACATACAATGCCCATAAAACTAATACATCAGTAATTATTATGGAAAGAAACCGTTTTGCATTTTTCTTATCATCTTTTTTAATCAGCGTAAAAAAAGGAGTTGTTATATTGCGTTCTGTTGCATTTACAAGTGGGGCAAGTAAATACGCGAGAATAAATCCATCTATGATTGGCATTAAAATAACAAAAAGATTCCTTATAGTTGATGTAAGGCTGTCAATATGAAAAATCACATAATAACTCACAAAGCCACCAAGAACAACAAAAAATGCTGTGAGTCCCCATTTAATATAGTCTTTATTATTTTTCATTTTTCGACTAATCTCCTATCTTGTCC
>CAMWMM010000518.1 GCA_947175285.1 uncultured Lachnospiraceae bacterium | reverse complement strand
AACTGTATTACCCCGCAGGCGTGTATGCTTTCTTATCTGCGTAAGGCTGACAAAATGGAAGATACGCTAGTTGTCGTTGCCAATTTTGCTAATGCAAAGCAGGAATTTACGGTAGGTGTTCCGTATGAAGGCAAATATAAGGAAATTCTGAATACGGATGCAAAAGCCTATGGCGGCAGCGGAGTTGTGAATCAGAAAGAAAAACAGACAATAGAAAAAGAATGGGACGGAAAGCCGTATGCGATAGAAATGGTGAGTGCGCCCCTATCCGTCAGCATTTTTGCTTACACACCTTATACGCCGGAAGAAAAGGCTGAGATAGAAAAAGCAAAAGCGGAAGCAATCCGTAAGGCAAAAGAAGAACAGGAAAGACGGGAAGCGCAGGAAGCTGCAAGAATTACGGCGCTGGAGGCTAAAGAAGCAAAAGAGGCGGCAAAGAGAGCGGAAAAGGAAGCAAGGGAAAAGGCAAAAGCAGCGAATGAGGCGGCGGAAAGACTGAAAAAAGTAATGGAAAAAGAGAAAAAGTAAAACAAAGAGGTAGAATATGGAATTAGGCACTATAGAAGGAATTGAAGCAATTGCGGAAGATGAAATTCATGTAAGCCTGATACAGTCATATTTGCAGAAGCTGCCTGAAGCAGCGCTTCGGTTCGGTATCAGAGTGCTGCTTGCCCTGCTTGTATTTTTCATTGGAACACAGCTTATCCGGCTGATTGGCAGAATCCTAAAAAAATCCATGCAGCGCGGCAATGTAGATACAGGTGTGATACAGTTTTTAAATTCTTTCGTGAAAATAGCCCTGTATGTCATTTTAATCTTTTTCATTGCATCCGGGTTCGGTCTGGATGCAGCAAGCGTAGTGGCGCTGCTTGGTTCTGCCGGTGTAGCGCTCGGTCTTGCGGTGCAGGGAAGTCTTTCCAACTTTGCAGGCGGGGTTTTGATTTTGCTGCTGAAGCCCTTTAAGGTGGGGGACTATATTATCACCAATAACGGCAATGAAGGAACTGTTATAGAAATACAGATTTTTTATACGAAACTGACGACCGGGGATAACAGACTGGTTGTGATTCCAAATGGTGAATTGTCCAATTCCAGTATGATAAACGCCAGCGCCATGCCCAGACGGCGGATTGATATTCCTGTAGGCATCTCTTATCAGGCTGATATCCGGCAGGCGAGAGAGGTGTTAATGAAACTGTTAGAGTCTGACGATAAGGTTTTAAAAGATCAGGATAGGAAAGTATATGTTGATTCCCTGGGTGACAGCGCAGTGATGTTAGGAGTTCGCTGCCATGTGGAAACAGGGGATTTTTGGGAGACAAAGTGGCGGTTGACGGAGAATATTAAATATGCGCTTGATGAAGCCGGTATCTCCATTCCATACAACCAGTTGGATGTGCATTTGGATTCTCAATAAAAAAATGCAATTCTTTCTTGCAAAAAATGCAATTACCTATTATAATAACATTTGTGTTTAGTAATAAGCTGGAATAGCGCAGTCGGTAGCGCAACTGATTCGTAATCAGTAGGTCGAGGGTTCGAGTCCCTTTTCCAGCTTGCAGGTCAGGCTGTCGGGTCTGACCTTTTTTATCTTGTAGGAAATTACGCCACAGCGTAAATTACTTCAATGAGAATGCGAAGCATTCTCAGAATCGAGTGCGCTGGCACTCGATTTTTTATGCTCAAATTAGAAAGGAAATATATATGAAATTCATCTGTTTGCAAAAAAAAGCAGAACCGGCAGATAAAAATGTTCTGAAAGAAGAATTTAAGGCTGCTGTCCGTGCTGGTGAGGGAAGAATGGGCGCTCATCATTTTTTTTACCGCTATTTTATCAATGTCAAATACATTCCCTATGAAAAAATGAAAACAGCATATTTAAGAGTCGAAAGCGGGGAGTCGGGAGAGTTTCTGCTAAAAGAGTTTTATTTGATATTATACCTTGACGACGATACGGAAGGAAAGCTTCGCTTTGAAAGAGAAGAAAACGCCAGAGCGGTTTTGTCTTATTTGGAAGAACATTATCCGCAGATAGAAATTGGATATAAAAAGAATACAAGACCTTGACAGAAGAAAATGGAGTGATACAATATATAGTGTACGAAAAAGAACCATGTAAAATAATGTCGGGGGTCAGATATGAAAATTATTAAAAGAAGCGGTGCGGAAGTAGCTTTTGATTTGGAAAAAATTGTTGCTGCCATTAAAAAAGCAAATGACAGTGTTAAAGACAAAGATAAACTGACGGAAAATGAAATTGACTGCATTGCGGAAGTAGTTGCGGACCACTGCGAAGAAATGAAACATTCTCCCAGCGTAGAAGAAATTCAGGATATGGTGGAGAATCAGTTAATGAAATATAATGCTTATACGATGGCAAGAAATTATATTACGTACCGTTATAAACGTGCACTGGTGCGTAAATCCAATTCTACGGACGAACAGATTCTGACTCTTTTGGAATGCAATAATGAAGAGGTAAAGCAGGAAAATTCTAATAAAAATCCAACCGTAAACAGTGTACAGCGTGATTATATGGCAGGGGAAGTCAGTAAAGATATTACGAAAAGATTTTTGCTGCCGCATGATATTGTGGAAGCACATGAGCAGGGAATTATTCATTTTCATGACGCGGATTATTTTGCGCAGCATATGCATAACTGCTGTCTGGTAAATTTAGAGGACATGCTGCAAAACGGAACCGTTATCAGTGAAACGATGCTTGATACGCCGAAAAGTTTTTCTACCGCATGTAATGTTGCAACGCAGTGTATTGCACAGATAGCCAGTTCACAGTATGGCGGGCAGAGCATTTCCCTTGCGCATTTAGCTCCGTTTGTGAATGTGAGCCGCGAAAAACTCCGCAGGGAAGTAGAAGAAGAAATGAGCGTGATGGGAATTGAATGTTCTGAGGAAAGAATCAACCAGATTGCCGAGATGCGTGTCAGAAAAGAGATTAATCAAGGCGTACAGATGATTCAGTATCAGGTCATTACACTTATGACTACAAACGGACAGGCGCCGTTTGTTACGGTATTTATGTATATTGATGAAGTACCGGAGGGGCAGACAAGGGATGACCTTGCCATGGTGATAGAAGAGATGTTAAATCAGCGCATCCGCGGCGTAAAAAATGAAAAGGGCGTTTATATTACCCCGGCATTTCCGAAGCTGATTTATGTGTTAGAGGAAGATAATATTCACGAGGACAGCAAATACTGGTACTTGACGAAACTTGCGGCACAGTGCACGGCCAAAAGAATGGTACCGGATTATATTTCCGAGAAAATTATGAAAAAATTAAAAGACGGCAACTGCTATACCTGTATGGGATGCCGTTCCTTTTTGACGGTTTATCATGATGAAAATGACAAACCGAAGTTTTACGGCAGATTTAATCAGGGTGTTGTGACATTAAATCTGGTGGATATTGCATGTTCTTCCGGAAAGGATATGGACAAATTCTGGAAGATATTTGATGAAAGACTGGAGTTATGCAGACGCGCGCTGATGTGCAGACATGAGAGATTAAAAGGAACACCATCCGATGTTGCACCGATTTTATGGCAGTATGGCGCGCTGGCG
>CAMWMM010000517.1 GCA_947175285.1 uncultured Lachnospiraceae bacterium | reverse complement strand
AAGTTTCACCATTTGTCAGAGAGCTGATTCCATTCACCTTGGCATACAAAAACACTCAATAAAATCCCTCCTTCATCTCTACAAGTTTCTTTTCCAATATCACCATTACATTTTTGCAAATATTTCATCCGGTCCATATTCCTCCCTTTATATCCACTGCACCTGTTCCACATGATATATGGGTACTTAGAATTTACTTTCGGAGAACCGTAAGCAGTTTTTCGGGGAACTGTACTAAAAATTTCGGACAAGTGTAACAGTTTTTCGGAGAACTGTAAGCAGGCAAGCCCACAAACCCAGATTTTTAGAGGTTTAAGCAGTCCTATCCCTGCCCTAATATTATAGTATTTTAATATTATAATAACGCGGGTAGTGGCTGTCTGCTTCGCAGCCACTACCAAATAAAAATATTACGGAAATGAAAGAAAAAAAGAATTATCCCTGTATGCTTCCAGACCTTTAAAACCACTTTTTAATACCTATTCTGCATAATACACGATTACCCATTATCAAAACCAAGCCTGCGCTTATTACCATTCTGCAGTCCCTGTTTTTTCTTCATCTCCGTAAACATATTTTTTGCCCACAAGTATTTTTATAATTCTTAGGATATCTGGGCATTCCTGTCTTATCACCTCCCCCACTTTCCACTTGTTCTTCTTTACTGGCATAATGTATCTTATCATATCAAGGCTGGCAAAAACTCCTGCAAAAATACCATCTCTTCCTGTTTCTTTTAACGGGTATCTATAGTCCCGATGACTAAACCATATAGATATTAGAAATGCCACAGTTTATCCATATTCGATTCCATAAAATAACCTGTATATCCACATACCACAATCCCAGATTCCATTCCTCCTGCCTTGGACAGTATACTATCCGGCACACCAAAAAAGCAGGATAACTCCATGTGGTTTCCTGCTTCCTTTGCCATAACTTTGTAACATTTTTACTGCAGCTGCATGCCTGCCAGCTCTTCGACCTCTTCAACTGTGAGTCCCGAGCCTACCGCGATTTCATTTATGGAGAATTTTCCCATCTTTAACAGTCTTTTAGCTGTTTCGTTTGCTACCCTCTTTTCGGTCTTCACTTCTGCTTCTTTTGCCGCCTCATACCGTTCACTCTCCACGTAAGAACGGATCACTTCCTGCTCATCAAATAATTCCATCATCATGTCTATTACCTCCTGCTCCCTGCTGGACAGGTATTCCTTCAAAACATTCCTATCCCTGCATATCCTTATTGCTTCCTGTATGGCCTCCCTTGTCCTGCCATGGATTGCCACCTGCTCATCACATACCCTTGTAAAAACAACATACTGGTTAATGATATCGCCTTCCCTGCCATCATATATTATTTTTATCTTAACATTGAGACAGATATCCTCACCTTCAAAAAATTCTTCTGACAGGGAAATCTCTTCCGGCCTTGTCTTCCTGTTGCCGGTATATATAACATACAGTTCCGGTCTTGGTATTTTCACTTTCTTACTCTTATACAGATTCTGTTTTGTTTTCCTGAAATATTCCCTGTACGTCTGTACCAGATACATCAATGCCCGAATTATAATATTGACCGTCCAAGTTGACTGGACTTCTATCAGAATCAGTAACGTCGTACCAGCCATGAAACCAATGTCATTGTAGATATCATCAACCAGAATATTCCTGACTGTCACATCCTTTAAATCTTCCTCAGTAGTATCTGTATCCTCTGGATGAATTGCCCTGTACAGCTGTATAAGATATTTTTTATCCTTAAAAAGCGATGTAAAAACACTATCCTTAATAGTGTGCTTCACCACCCTGTCCCAGTTTTCTTCCTTATCGGTGGTATCTGTCTTTTGTACCTCTTGTTCTGCCACTGCCACGCCTCCCATAAAATATTTCCTTATTAAATAATATCACAGATTCTGTTGTTTTTCAATTCGATTTAAATCTATGCCTTTTTATCAACCACTGTCTCCATATAGCGTAACCAAGAAATCTGTTAAAACAAGTATCTCTTGATTGTCCTAAAAAACTACATCAGTTCATCAAAAAGGGAGGAAGTTCAGTAAAAATTTATATCTCCCCCCTTTCTCATATCTGTTACCTGCATCATTACAGATGCGTAACAGTTCAATTATTACTTATTCACCCTTATGGTACAAAGCAATGCACTCATCGATTATGCTTTCCACAATCCGTACCTCTGATGCCGTAAGCTTATCGAGCTTTTCTGACAGCAACAGCTTGTCCTTGTCGATAATGTCTCCTGTTAAAATATAATCCGTGCTTACCCCAAGAACAGAGGCTATCTTCATCAAATTTTCTGGTCGCATCGCCCTCTTTCCAGACTCCGCATAAGATACAAACTGTGTTGTCAGGTCGCTCTTTTCTGCAAGAGCCTCCTGCGTCAGCCCCAATTTTTTCCGCCGTTCCATAATCCTTTTGCCTACTTCTTTTAAATACAATTCCAAGTCTAACATTCTACATACCTCCTAGACTATTTGTTAAATTATATCAACAGTGTCGTTAAATTTTAATCGCCACTTGTTGACAAGTTACAACAAGATGATATAATTTATAAAACTGTCCTGACATAGTTTTCTGGATAATAAATCTTACAGTTTTGCAGAAACGTGAAAGGCAAAGCTGATGCACACAATATATCCTATTGCCAGCCCCTCCTGATTTTTGTATACCATCCATCCGTCTTTTTCTATACTGTTTACTATGTGTTTTTGCAGAAACAGAAGCTGGCCCTATATGTGTTATATTTATTATACAAAATACGAGAGGAGTACAATTCAATGATAGATAAAACTTTTCAAAACACCTATAACAGCGAATCCTATAACGTGGATGCAATAGCATTAAAAAAAGACAGACAGGCTCCATCCCTGCATGGCAGAATAGAATTACAGACATACCGGTTTGAGTTCGGTAATGAAGGAAAAATTTATTCCATCTCCTTTGACGGGAGAATCTCCGATGCGGAAATCCATAATATACTGGAAATCATGCACAGCCAGTCATATGCAGACTGTCCTGAGGCAGTCTGGACATATCTTGAACAGAACAAGCTGGAATGCTCGGATTTTAAAACCGGGATATCTGTAGCCAGACATAAAGATATCATGTCCACTGCGGATATTCTGCTAAAATCATGTTCCTGTGATATCATTGACAAGCAAATCGGTGGGACAGATAATTATTATGCAGTGATGGATTACCAGAGGCAGATAGATGAATGCTGCTGTGAGGGCTGCTATTATGCCGTAAAACGCACAGCCATCAAAAATGTTTATAATTACCACATTATCGGCCAGACATTCACTTCTGGCAAAAACGACGACATCCAGAACGGATACTTTGCGATCCGTGCAAGTGACGGAAATCAAGGAATCCACAATATAAGTGAACTAAGCGGAGAACTGCTCCTTCCGCCTTTTGGTTGCATAGATCTGGTCGCTATCCTAATGGATGTTGACAACCTCAGTACTGCAGAACAGATCAAAAATACTGCTGTTAAATAGCAAACTTTTTCCACCTGTGCGGTTGAAACTACGATTATGAACTCATATTTAGTGTTTCTATG
>CAMWMM010000516.1 GCA_947175285.1 uncultured Lachnospiraceae bacterium | reverse complement strand
TATGGCAACTGATACTTCTCAGAAATTTTCCTGTTTAATTCCCAAAAAAGTGGGAAAATAATAAGTTTTGGGATTCTGTTCCAAAAACTTATTGATAATTATGTGAAAAGGGAATATACTATATGCTTTCCAGTGAAATTGCAACTTTGATATCCGGAAGATATGTTGAAATTAAAATGCTGCCTTTATCTTTTAAAGAATTTATCAATGCAACAGGTAGGGAAAATCATCTGGAAGAATCATACAGGCAGTATATAGAATTAAGTTCCCTGCCTTATGCACTGGATTTAAAAGAAAATCCGGGAGAACTGCATGATTACCTGAGCGGAGTATATAGTACGATTGTATTAAAAGATGTTGTAGCGAGGAAGAAAATCAGTGACCCGATGATGTTGGAAAGCGTAGTCCGCTTTACATTCGATAATATAGGGAATTATCTTTCTACGAAAAAGATAGCTGATGCCATGACTTCCGATGGAAGAAGAATAGATACAAAAACGGTTGAGAAGTATATAGATGCTTTGCTGGAGAGTTATGTTTTATATCAGGCAAAACGGTATCATATAAAAGGGAAACAATACTTGAAAACATTAGAAAAGTATTATGTTGTGGATATCGGATTAAGGAGAATTCTGCTTGGTTCAAAAGCTATGGACGCGGGGCATATATTGGAAAATATCATTTATCTGGAGCTGCTTCGGCGGGGATATGATGTGTATGTAGGCAAAGTAAACGAACTGGAAATAGATTTTGTAGCGATAGATGAACATGGACAGATTTATTTTCAAGTGGCGGCAACTGTCCGTGATGAAGCGGTTCTTAAAAGAGAACTGGCGTCGTTACAGCAGATTTCGGATAACTACCCGAAATATATATTGACATTGGATAATGACCCGGAAGCAGATTATGAGGGAATACGGAGAATCAATGCATTAGAATGGTTAGCCGGTGAGGAAAAATTTTATAATAAATAAAAACAATAAAACAGTAATATAAAAACAAAAGAATAGTGACAGACTGCTGGCAAATGGTAGGAAAAGTGGGGGAAAGTTTATAACGTGTCGGGGAGGAGCGTAGATGTTTCAAAACTTACCTTCAAGAGCTGTGACCAAATTAAAAATCGTTTCATTAACGGGCAAAGATATGCCTTTGCTTTTTGCCGCCTCAATAACGGCACCGTTTATTTTCTGCACTTCCGTTTTTCTTCCCTCTTTAATATCGGCATAAATGCTTGTGAGTCCATCAGGAGCATTTTTTAAGTGGTCGTACAGTCTTTGTTTCTGCTCGTTTATATCAAATTTGTATCCTTGACAGTCGGCAGCAATACATATTTCCTCAATAAGTTTTTCTGCAATATTCCAAGCATTTTTATTTTCAACCACATATCCCTGTGATACCTGCAAAAGACCCGAAAGTACACTTGAAGAAGCATTTACCATAATTTTGTTCCATATCATATATCCTACATTATCGGATATTTCACATATAAAACCGCACTTTTCAAATTCCTCGGCTATATATTTGAATCTTTCACTTTTTCCGCATATGGCACCCAAAGCGGAATTCCCTCCACCGCTGTGACACACAGTCCTGTAATCAATTCTGAAGCTTCCTTGCTGAGTGGTACCTATAACAACATTTTCTTTGTCGGTATACCTGCACAGTATTTCCTCATGTCCTGCACCGTTTTGCAAAGTCATAAGAACCGTATTTTTCCCTATAATGTTTTTATGTTTTTCGAGAACTTCTTCAGAATTTCCTGATTTAACGAATAAAATCACAAGGTCGATATTTTTAATTTCATCGGTATCGACTGTGGCATTAGGAAAGTACACTTTTTCTTTTTCATCCTTTTCCCTAATAATGACTCCATCTTTTTTTATGCTTTCAATATTTTCCTTATTGCGTCCCACGAGCACAACATTGTTTCTTTCAGACAAATATCCGCCGAATAAAATACCCATAGCACCTGCACCCAAAACAGCAATATTCATATGTATACACCTCATTTTCAAATAGTTACTTCACAATATTATTTTATTACAGCATATCCTATTTATCAATAAATTTAGAAAATAGAAAAAGCCAAAATCGAAGCGGAAAAGCCATTTGTAAAAGAAGCGGAACTGTCTGCTGAAAGGCGGAAATTATTTCCTCTTTACAATAGAACATATGTTTGGTACACTATAAAAACAAACCATGTTCTGAAAAGAGGTGAAGGGGATGGGAAATCAGGTTCATGATGGAATATATCAGGATAAGCTGGTGAATATACCGATCCAGCTTTTGTCTATTACCGACCGTGACGGAAAGATAACGCCTTTGTGGTTCCGATTAGAGACGGAAGAACATGAAATCAGGAAATTCCGGATAGAAGATGTTATATCACGGAGTGAAAAAAGTTATGTCGGGATAAAGGAAAAGCAGTTTGTATGCAGGATAGAGCAGGATGGTATGAGCAAAACGTTAGAGATGAGATATAATACGGCAACCCAGAAATGGCGGATTTTCCAGTTCTTATGAAATGGGGGCTTATATTTTTCATGTAGATGCAAACAGTGCGTTTCTTTCATGGAGCGCGGCATACCGGGTGTCTGTTTTGGGGGAAAAGACAGACCTGCGCCTGATTCCTAGTATTGTAGGCGGGGATCAGGAAAAGAGGCATGGAATCGTGCTTGCAAAAAGCACACCGGCTGGAAAATATGACATTAAGACCGGCGAAGCTATTATAACGGCAAAGAAAAAGTGTCCACAGCTTGTTGTGATACCGCCTGACTACGGTCTGTATGTAAGTGCGTCCAGAGCATTCATTGCGAAGCTGAAGCAGTATACGGATCAGGTAATACAGTACAGTATTGATGAAGCATGGGCGATATTTGACGGATACGAAAAACTGTACGGACAGGGGCAGATGGTAAGTTTTGCCTATAAGTTGAAAGACGAGATAAAAGAAGAATTAGGATTTACGGTAAATATCGGGGTATCGAACAACTTCCTTTTATCAAAAATGGCGGGGGATTTATACAATCGGGGAGCTTGCACAGGCGGATGAAGATATGATTTATGCGCATTTAAAAACGCCGGGGAGGATCATACAGGGATATGCAAGGGGAGAAGACTTGCAGCCGTATATGTTTACCCATGAAGCGAATAAGGGGTACGGGAACAGCCTGACGGCGCCTGTGGATGTTGTAACGGAAGAATATGCAAAACATTTGATGCTTTCCCTCTGTGAGACGGTAGGAACGAGACTGCGCAGCGACAGTGTGAAGATAAGCGTAGTCAGTGTGCATATCACTACCTGTGAATTTCAATATGCCCATAAACAGATGCAGTTACTTACGCCCACTGACGTGACGGAAGAAATCTATACGGCGGCATGCTGGATATTCAAAAAGCTGTGGGATGGAAAAACACCCATCAGACAGATTGGTGTGCATACTTCAAAAGTAGAAAGTGATGCCGGACGGCAGTATAATCTATTTGACCTGCAGAAATATGACAGGCTGGAAACATTGAACCGGACTGTAGATAAAATCAGGGAAAAGTATGGGGAAGACGCCGTATTCAGGGCAGGATTTTTAAAGAGCA
>CAMWMM010000515.1 GCA_947175285.1 uncultured Lachnospiraceae bacterium | reverse complement strand
TTCCTTATCCAGAGAAGCCAAAATATTTAATAAAGTCGTTTTTCCGGAACCGGATTCTCCCATAATTGCCACATATTCTCCCTCTTCCACGGAAAAGTTCACATCGTTTAACGCCTGTACTTTTACCGAACCAAAGCGGGTTGTATACACTCTTTTTACATTTTTTACATCCAATATCGCCATTGTTTCTGCCTCCTTTAATTTCTATATATTAGAGGGTAAACAAAAAAGAAATGCGCTGCCATCGATTCAGCTTACATTTCCCTTTTTGAAACTTACATTTTTGTCACATTATCTTTTTGAATAAATCCAAGCGTCACTTTCGTTCCCTGTCCTATATGGGATTCCACTTGAATCGAATGAGAAAGCTTGTCCAGTATCTGCCTGCACAGATATAGACCGATTCCCGTGGATTTCTTATCCAGCCTTCCGTTATAGCCGGTAAAGCCGCGTTCAAAGATTCGCGGCAAATCTTCCTCCCTAATACCGATGCCGCTATCCTCAATAACAAGATAAGCGGCTTCCCCACATGTTTTTCCTCCATCTTTATCCAGTCCGTAAATATGGATGCCGCCTTGCTGCGTATATTTTATAGCATTGGATAATATCTGCTCAATCACAAAAGTAAGCCACTTCTCATCCGTTACCGCATGAATGGAACATTCCTCTAACTGAAACGAAAGACCGCTTCCGATGAAGAAAAGGGAATACTTTTTGACGGCATGTTTTACCATTTCATAAATGTCCTGCGTCCGGAACGCCAAATCCGAGGAAAGACTGTCAAGCCTTGCATAATGCAGCGCCATCTCAGCGTACTGTTCTATCTTAAACAATTCCTCCCGCGGCTGTTTTTCATCCTGCAATAACAAACGCAGCGCTGCAATAGGCGTTTTAATCTGGTGTATCCACATCGTATAGTAATCAGCCATATCCTGTTTCTTTTCATCATATTCCGAAATGAAACTTCTCTCTTCCTCTTCCATGGCAGCTACAATCTGTCTGTACAATTCATCCACATAAGATTTGTTCTCTGGCAGATAAAGCGTACGCTCGCCTTTTCTTTTTATGGCGCTGATAAGCAAAATACACTTTTTCCGATATTTAACATAATCCCATATTCCATATAATATACCAAAAAAGGCGATTAACACAGCCGCATAAGACATATTGCAAACAGCGCCTTCATATTGATATAACCCTGCAAACCCCAATAAAGTGGCAGCGATAAGAACATACAGCGCAATTGCCTTAAAATGCTCTTTGATATATGCTTTTATGATGAATGCTTCCTGTTTTTCCATCTTTAATCCCGATAAAGCTGATAGCCTACTTTCTTTTTTGTCATAATGAAATCTGTTAGTCCCACACCCTCAAGCGCTTTCCGCAGGCGGTTTACATTCACCGTCAACGTATTATCATCCACAAAGCACTCATCATCCCACAGGCGTTTCATAATATCTTCCCGCGACACAGGATTTCCCGCATTTTCAAATAAAATCTGCAGTGTCTTAAATTCATTTTTTGACAGTTCTATCTTTTTTCCTTCATAAAGAAGCGACATCTCTGTCATATTTAATACTACGCCGCGGTATTCCAAAACGGCTGACTGCTCACAGAAAGAATAAGTTCTTCGTAAAACAGCCTGAATCTTTGCAGATAATACCTCGAGGTCAAAAGGCTTGGCAACAAAATCGTCTCCGCCCATATTGACCGCCATAATAATATTCATATTATCGGATGCGGAAGAAAGAAAGATGATAGGAACCTGCGATATCTTTCGGATTTCGCTGCACCAATAATAACCGTTGTAAAACGGCAGTCCGATATCCATCAGCACAAGCTGCGGCGAAAATCTCACAACATCCGACAAAACGTTATTAAAATCTGTCACACCCTCTACTTCATAGCCCCATTTTGCTAAATGTCTGCTGACCTGCTCCAATATAATGGCATCATCTTCCACTATCAAAATACGATACAAATTTCTCCGCCTCCAGAATATTAAGCCGTTTTCCGAGCCCGTACTTTTACTTTGTCATCTTTTAAAATCGGGCTTAATGATTTGTACACCAGTAATGTCACAACTGATACGCTCGTTCCTTTAATCAGATTTAACGGCGCTACCGCAAAACACACAAAACTGGTAACATCCGTAATTGCAGCATTAATTTCAGTTCCCATGCCGATTAATGCCTCCAATGGCATACCATATAACTGTGCAAATTTCGGAAGCAGATAAATTGCATTAAAAGCCGTTCCAAAAATTGTCAGGATAATAGTTCCTGACACACAGCCGACAACTGCCGTCTTTTTGTTTTTACGAAACAGATACATGATGGATGCTGGAAGTACGAAGCTGCATCCCACTGCAAAATTAGCCAGTTCCCCCACAAAAGCGGTAGATGTAGATTTGAATAACAGTTTCAAGACAATTTTACAAAACTCAACCATCACGCCTGCTACCGGTCCGAATGCAAAAGCTGCAATTAATGCCGGAAGTTCGCTGAAATCCAGCTTGTAAAAAAACGGTGCGAAAGGCAGCGGCACTTCAAATAACATTAAAATTGCGGAAATCGCCGAAAACATACCAATCATGGCAATTTTTCTGGTAGTCAGAATCCGTTCCGTTATCCCTTTTTTCTTTCCCGCAAGCTTCTCCGCCGCATAGGCAATGCAAAATAGCGCTGCCACAACCGCCAAAAACTCCAATAAAAAAACCACATTTTCCTGAATACTCTGCAATAATTCACTCATTTCTTTTTCCTCCATTTTGTCATTTTTTGATAAATAGACAAAAGGAAAGTCTTCGTTTCTTATGTTTCGTATTTCACACGCCCCTGTGCATAAAAATCCCCGAACCAATAAGATTCGGGGATATAATTGCTTCCATACGAAACATTGCTTCTTCTTTCATCCAGACTTTACTGTTGGTTACGGATTTTGACCGTATCAGCCGATTATTCCATACTGCGCTGCAGCGCATTTCTTTCCGTGAATAACCGGGTCGTGGACTCGTCTGCCGGTCATTTTCATCAACCGGTAAACCTCACCACCAGTAGGGAATTTCACCCAACCCCGAAGAACTTACCTTTATGTATCTGCCTTATTGTAATACTGTTTGCCCAAAAAGGCAAGAAGTTTTTACTTATCTGCCTTTCCTATTTTCATTGTCAGCGCAATCCTCTTTTTCTCCATATCAACAGAGATCACCTGTACATCAACCACATCTCCGACGCTGACTGCTTCTAACGGATGCTTAATGAACTTATCCGTCATCTGGGAAACATGCACCAGTCCGTCCTGATGTACGCCGATATCAACAAATGCACCAAAGTCAATGACATTGCGGACCGTACCCTTTAAAATCATGCCGGGCTTTAAGTCTTTCATATCCAATACATCGCTTCGCAAAATCGGTGCAGGCATATCGTCACGCGGGTCTCTTGCCGGTTTTTCCAGTTCTTTCAAAATATCCGTCAATGTAATCTCACCGATGCCAAGTTCCTCGGCAAGTTTCTTTTTATCCTTGATTTTTTTCTCCAGACCGCTTGCCGCTACTTCCGTCTTTTCTTCCGCCGCGACTGCACCTTTGCTTTTTGCGGATTTTGCCCCGTTATCTTCTAAC
>CAMWMM010000514.1 GCA_947175285.1 uncultured Lachnospiraceae bacterium | reverse complement strand
CCGGTTATTGTTAAGGGGATTTTTTTATTGTTTCCGGGAGAATTTGTATCATCAGGAATGGATAAAAATCAGATATTTACTACATTAAGCTCAGGAATCGTATTTACAGGTATTGCTGCCGGATTGGTTGAGGAAATGGTCTTTAGAGGTGTCATAATGAGCCTTATAAGGGAAAGATGGAGCACAAAGGCAGCAATTCTTGTTCCTTCAGTCTTATTTGCATCGGTGCATTTAATTGGAATGAATTTTTCAACGCTTAGCTGTATTTTAGTTTTGGCAGCAGGAACAATGGTAGGCATTATGTTTTCAATGATTGCTATAGAAAGTGATTCAGTATGGAACAGTGGAGTTGCTCATTCAATTTGAAACATCATAATCATTGGGGGAGGTCTTAGCATTAGCGAAAAAGCAAATGAGTATTCAGTTATGACCTATGTTTTAGATTCAAAATCCTTTGCAATAACAGGAGGCGAGTTCGGAATTGAAGCATCAGTTATTGCTCTTATTGGATATATTGTTGTTACGTTAGTAGCGTTTGTTATGATAAAGAGAAGGAATAAAGTAAGAAAAATGTTATGATAAGCATTCAGTCACAACAGGAGAGAAATATGATTTATATTGTAGATAACATTTCAAATTATTTAATATATCTGTTTATAATATATTATGGATTCCGGATAAGTCCAAGAAAAAACAGGTTTTACCTTGGTGGATCTGTTTTGATTATGCTCTTTGCAGGTGCTTTCAGTGCATATTTTGATATGAATTCTCCGATTGTCTATATGTTATGGAGTGTGCTTGCCATATGTTTATTTTTTGAAGACCGTTTGGGACATCTGATTGTATTAAGCGCCGCTCTAATGTATTTTACCGGAATTATTGATACATTTAGCGTCATGCTGATACAGGTTGTTTTAATAGGCGGAGGAATTGACGATACAGTTATAACATGGTGGATGGAATCTGCCTATCTGATTTCGTTTCTGATATATCTGCTGGTATACTTACTGCTTCTTAAAAAAAATGAGGTATACTTATGCGATATAGAATTTAAGTACAAGTTTGCACTTTTAATACAGGGCAGCATATTTCAAATGTTCTATAATTTTGTATTTGTTTTCTTTGATGAAAATCATACAGTGTACAGCTGGGATGCATATGCAGTATTTTTTATCAGTATAGTAGGTGCGGTTTATTCTGTCTTTCTTACGCTCAGCCTTGCCATAAAAAATATACTGTCAAACAGGCAGAACAGGGAACTTCAATCTTTTATGCATATGCAAAAGCAGCAATACGATTATCAGTTACAGCAGTCGGTAGCGGTACGGCGTTTTAAACATGATCTGATAAATCATATTGGCGTTCTCAGAGAGTTGATGAATCAGAAAAAGACAGAGGCAGCCAAAGAGTACATAGATACTATCTGGGATATTCAGGATGAGTTTGATTTGAAGATTCACACAGGAGATAGTTTTTTTGATGTTATAATGAATTATTATTCCTATTTGGCGGTAAAGGAAAATATAAAGTTTGTGGTGTCAGGTAAACTGACCGAAGAAATGCCTCTTGAAATGTTTGATCTTACAACCCTGATGGGAAATATATTACAGAATGCTATTGAAGCAACTTTAAAAGCAGCCCTTCCTAAAATTCGGGTTGAACTTGTAGAGCATAAGAAGGAAATTTTTATTGTTGTCAGTAACAGTGTAGGTGAAGAAGTAAATACAAAAAAAGACTTTTTTACAACGTCAAAAAAGGATAAGGAAAATCATGGATTCGGTCTGAAAAATATTGTTGCAACAGTTGAGAAGTATCATGGTGAATACTATATAGAGTCCACAGTGGAAAATGGGGAAGCATTGTTTAAAATCAGTATTGCTATCCCAAGGGAGAACAGGGTATGAAAATAGGTATCGTAGAAGATGAAGCAGTATGGAGGGACAAGGTACAGGCTGCTGTTGAAAAATATTGCCGGGATAAAAATGTTTCTTCACAAATCAGTTCATATAGCAATGGAAGTGATTATATGAAAAACTCAGATGCAGATTTGCTGTTTCTGGACATTGAACTTGCAGAAGGTGAAGATGGATTTAGGATTGCTGAAAGATTAATGAATTCCGGAAACCAATGTAAAATATGTTTTTTAACTTCACATACGGAACTGGCCAGATTAGGTTATAGAGTGAATGCTTTCAGATACATTGATAAAAAGCATTTGGAGGAAATTGATGAGGCACTTGATTCTTTCCTCAAAACTAAGATTCAGGATCGGATTATCTATTGTAATGATGCTTCCGGAATCTGCGCAAAAATAAACCTGAAAGAACTCCTGCTTGTTGAGACAAATGGAAGAAAACTAAGATATCTCATGCTGGATGGCAGTGAATATTTGTGCGAGGGAAAGATATCTGAAACTGCGCAGAGCTTATCGCAATTTGGCTTTTTTCATATTCAACGGTCATATATTGTCAATTTAAAATATATTGAAAAGGCAAACAGCCACGAGGTTACACTTCGTAACGGGTTAAAGGTAGTGATCGGAAGGGTTCATAGTAAGGAGTTTAAAAAAGCGTTCTTTAAATGGAGAATGTGTTTTGATACTTGATTGTGTCGTTTATGCAAAAATTATGTCGTTTATGCAGGCAGCATTTTATTATCCTTCTCACTGTGATATAAGTAAAACGGTAATTATATTACAGGAGGATAGAAAGAGATGAAAAAGTATTGGAAGTTCTACGTATACGGCGCGGCAGTAGCTGCTATACTGTCCATAACGGCATGTTCCGCAGATGAAGAGACAGAAAATTTCTCTTTTGCAGAAAAGGAAACGGAAACAGAGAATCTCTCTTTGATAGAGAAGGAAACAGAAACAGAGAAGTTCTCTTTAACAGAGGAGGAAACAGAGAACCCTTCTTTAGCAGGGGAGGAAACAATTGTTAATATAGAGGAATCTGCTGCAAATCAGCAGGAAAGCGATATGCAAAAGGTTGAGGATACAGGTTTAGAAGCAACAGCGGATGAACTCTTAGACTCATTTATCAATGGTTCAATAAACGCAGCCTACTCCACAGATTTGACATCATCGTTTTATATTACCGATTTAAATATGGACTCTGAAGAATGGGATTCCTATTCTATTGGAGAGAAAGTCGATCTTGACAATGATGGAGAAAACGAACTGATTATCAACGGTCCTTATGGAGGAATATACCTTGATGCGCGTGATAACAAGGTATATGAATTTGCTGCGGCAGACGGCACTGCTCTCATTCTTTCTTATACCTATTATAACGGAGCCGTATGGATTATGTATAGCAACAGGTCGAGCGCGGGATTTGAATTTTACCATATGGAGAAATTTGAAGGAGCTGACAACTTAGTTGCAGAAATGAATTTCGGCGAAGAATTTGACATCAATAATGCAGAGGCTGGATTGAAATATACATTGAATGGAACTGAAATTTCATATGATGAATATACGGAATTATGCAGCAAAATTTTCGCTGCCGAGGTAAATACAAACTTTTAGAATAAAGCAAATTATCGCTTTTCTAATACAGAGGAATTTCTCCCTCATAATTATCGGCTCTTTCCAATAGAGGACCGATTGCGCCCATTGTAAAAG
>CAMWMM010000513.1 GCA_947175285.1 uncultured Lachnospiraceae bacterium | reverse complement strand
TTAAAATATTATCGCATCCGTGCTGAATTGGCAAATCCAGATAATGGCAGATTTTGGGTTCTTCTTTTATCGCCTGTATCAGTTCATCGTCAATTTCCTCCGGATAACAGTATAAAATCCGAATCCAATGAAGTTCCTCTATCCGGCATAATCTGCGAAGCAGTTCGGGAAGCGCCTTTTTTCCATATAAATCCGCACCATAAACCGTTGTTTCCTGCGCTACCAGAATCAATTCTTTAACACCCTCCGCCGCAAGCGTTTCCGCTTCTTCTATCAGGCTTTCCATCGGAATGCTCCTATAGCTGCCGCGCACTTTCGGGATAATACAGTAAGTACAGTGTTTATCACAACCCTCTGCAATTTTCAGATAAGCGAAATGACCGCCTGTCGTAACAATACGTTTGGTATCCGCCCAAGGCTGTGCATTCAGATTTTTATAATGATTTTCTCTTTTCCCGTCAAAAAATTCATCCAACGCCCGTGCAATCTCGTCTATTGCCGCTACGCCGATAATCATATCCACTTCGGGAATTTCTTTTTGAATTTCCTCCCGGTAACGCTGTGCAAGACAGCCCGTTACTACAAGAGCCTGAATGTCTCCGTCTTTTCTAAGCTCAGCTATCTCCAAAATCGTGTCGATGCTTTCCTGCTTTGCATCATTAATAAAACAACAGGTATTGATAACAACAATATCCGCCTGCGTCTCATCATCGGTAAATTCATATCCCCTGCCTGCTAAAAGCCCCAGCATTCTTTCAGAATCAACCAGATTTTTATCACAGCCCAAAGAGATAAATAATATTTTTCTGTTCATATTGATTGGTAAACTTTCTACTCTTCTTCGTTCAAAATCTTAATCTGTGCCTGATTCAATTCCTCCACGGCAATCGATAACGGTTTCTGTCCGCGGAAACTTTCCACAAGCGGTTCATCTCCCGCAATAATCTGTCTTGCTCTTTTGGATGTTGCCATAACAATAGAATAACGGCTGTTTACTACCGGAGCGTCTCCCTCGTCAACCCCGCTGTTTACTACGTTCATTAAATCTGTGTAAGATGGATGTAACATTATTTTTCTCCTTTCGCAAAACTTTTCAGTTCTGTTCTGATATTTTCTATAAAATTTTCATTTCTAAGCGGCGTATTTCCGGCTGCCGTAATGATTTCGTGAAGCTCTTTTACGCAGGTATCCAAATCATCATTCACTACGATATAATCATATTCCTCAATACCATCCGCCTCTTTTACGGCACGCTCCATCCGTTTCTGAATCACGTCTTCCGTTTCCGTCCCCCTTAAGGTTAAACGATGCTTCAGTTCTTCCGCATCCGGCGGCATCACAAACAAAAGCAGTGCGCCCGGATATTGCTTCTTTATTTTCAAAGCGCCCTGAATCTCAATTTCTAAAATGACATTCCTGCCCTCTGCAAGATTTTTTTCCACATAATCTTTCGGCGTACCATAATAATTATCGCAGTAACAGGCATATTCTACTAATCCGCCCTCCGCGATTTTACGCTCGAACTCTTCTTTTGTTAAAAAGAAATATTCTCTTCCGTCTTCTTCGCCCGGTCTGGGCGCTCTGGTCGTCGCTGATATTGATAATGCATAATTATCATATTCCTGTATCAGTTTCTTCATCAACGTGCCTTTTCCCGCTCCCGAAAAGCCGGACACTACAATCAAAATTCCTTCATGATTCATCTGTATCTCCACCCTCTGCCTGCGCCCTTCCCGAAATAGTTTCGGGAAGCAATGCCGATAATACGATTTGACTGTTCTCCATAATCAGAACCGCCTTTGTTTTTCTGCCCTGCGTGGCATCTATTGCCATTCCGCTTTCCTTTGCTTTCTGCACCAGACGCTTAATCGGTGCGGAATCCGGACTGACAATCGCTATGATTTTCCCTGTATTTACAACATTTCCAAATCCTATATGAATCAGTCTTCCCAATCACTACGCCTGCCTTTATCTATTATATAACTATCGTTATTCAATATTTTGAATCTGCTCACGCACTTTCTCAATCTCTGTTTTCAATTCAATCGCCCGATTGGATATCTCCAAATCATTTGCCTTTGAAAGAATCGTATTCGCTTCGCGGTTCATCTCCTGTGCTATAAAGTCGAGTTTACGTCCGATACTGCCGCCCTTTTGCAAATTCTCTTTCATTGTTTCAATGTGACTTCTAAGGCGTACCAGTTCTTCATCAACGCATACTTTATCCGCAAAAATAGTCACTTCCATCAAAAGCCTGCTCTCGTCTATCTGGGCATCTCCTAACAGTTCTTTCACCTTATCTTCCAGCTTGCTCCTGTACTGAGTAATAATTTCCGGAGAGCGCTCCGTAATATATTCCACATGAGCAAGCATACCATCCAGTTTACCGATAAGGTCTTCTTTTAAGTTCTCGCCCTCTTTGATTCTGGATTCCACAAAACCCTCTGCAGCTTTTCCGATTGCCTCACTTAACATAATCCAGAGTTCTTCTTCATCGATGGTCTGTTCTTCCATACTCAATACTTCCGGATATCTGGATAAAGCAGAAACCCTGACATCATTGTCCAGCGAAAAATCTACCGCCATCTGCTCTAAATATTTCATATATTCGGCAGCCAGTTCCTTATTGTATTTTACACAGATATTCGTTTCCGTATAATCCTCATAGGAAATAAAAATATCCACTTTACCTCTCTGGATGTAATTTTTTAATTCGTTCCGAATTGCCGCTTCAAAAAAATTCATTTTTTTCGGCATCTTTATATTAACATCCAAATATCTGTGATTGACAGATTTCATCTCAACTGTAATCTTGCGGTCCTCTTTGACAAGTTCACTCCTGCCAAAACCGGTCATGCTTTTTATCATACGAATCTCCTGTTTTCTGTCCATTCTGTGATATTGACAACCGATAATATTATAAGATAATCACAAACCCTAGTCAAGCATTCTGACATTGAAAAGCATCACAATATATTGTAAGATTATGAAAGACAGTTCTTTCTCATTAACGGAAATAAAAGAAAGGAATAGACATCACTATGGCTTTTGACGGCATTACTATTGCAAACATTGTTAAAGAATTAAATTCTGATTTAACCGGAGGGCGCATTTATAAAATCGCACAGCCCGAAACGGATGAACTGCTTTTAACAATTAAAAACAACAGTTCCCAGTACAGACTGTTACTGTCCGCAGATGCTTCTCTTCCGCTTATTTACCTGACAGATAAAAATAAACAAAGCCCCATGACTGCGCCGGGGTTTTGTATGCTGCTGCGGAAACATTTGCAAAATGCAAGAATTACGGGTATTACCCAGCCCGGACTAGAGCGCATTATCCAAATTCATCTGGAACATCTGAACGAGATGGGGGACCTTTGTGAGAAAACACTTGTTATAGAAATCATGGGGAAACACAGCAATATTATCTTCTGTAATGCAGATAATATGATAATAGACAGTATTAAACATAATTCCGGTATGGTAAGCTCCGTCCGGGAGGTTCTGCCCGGCAGGGAATACTTTATTCCCATGACGCAGGAGAAGTTAAATCCGCTTTCCCTTACTACTGAAAAATCAAAACAGGATTTTACACAAAAGTTTTCCGCTATGCCGATGCCTGTTTATAAAGCCATATAC
>CAMWMM010000512.1 GCA_947175285.1 uncultured Lachnospiraceae bacterium | reverse complement strand
AGCATGTTAAGATGCTTTTTCTCAATCATTTCGGTTGTGTAGCTTTGCACATTCATGACCGGAACACGATACTCATGGGTTGTCCCGTCTGCAAATCTGATAAGGCAGGTCTCTTCTACGGGCATACTGTCGGTATCGTTCAAGTACAGCACCATGCCTTTATCCTTATTCATCTGGCACTCCATATGATAAATATCCCTATTTTCTATTTGGACTGCGATATCTGCAAAGATGGAGTTTAATGTACTGCCTCCATCCTTATGTATGTGCCTGACTACATATTCTGTCGCTATGAGCCTTATCTCTGCATTTTCAGGATATACTTTGTGGAACACCTCTTGTATCAAGGGTAATAGCAGCCACGGATATCTCTCCACTTCTTTTTTAGCCACTTCATCCCACAAATAATACTGTTCAATAATCTCCGGTGTCATTTCCTCAAGTATCTCATCGGGAATTGTGCCGTAGCAAGTACTTTTTATCAGCAATCACTCCATTATAAGGTATATAATTGTCAAGGTTCCCTTTTACTCTTTATCTACACAGATTTTCATCTGATGTATTCCGCCTAATACGCCCCCCGGCTGTCAAACACCGCCGGAATCGTTTTTACAATCATCTTGATATCCGTCCACAAACTCATATCTTCTATGTAGTTCAAATCCAGTTCAACCCATTCCGCCCATTTGATATTTGCTCTGCCGCCAATCTGCCAGTAGCAGGTCAGACCCGGCTGTACAACCAAACGCTGTTTTTCGTACTGGCTGCATTCTTCCATCTGAAAGGTCAGAATCGGTCTTGGTCCGACGATACTCATATCGCCTTTAATAATATTAATTAACTGCGGCAGTTCATCGATGGAAAGCTTTCTGATGACTTTTCCTATCTTGGTAATTCTTGGGTCGTTTTTAATTTTAAAAGCGTGACCCGTCTGCTCATTCTGCTTCAACATCTCAGCAAACTGCGCATCCGCATTTACATACATACTGCGGAACTTATACATTTTAAAAGGTACCATATCTTTTCCGGCTCTTTCCTGCGTAAAAAGTGCCGGTCCATTATCTTCCAGTCTAATGGCAACCGCGGTAACGAGAAAAACAGGAGAAAGTACAACCAGCGCTATTACAGATAAAAAGATATCCATACATCTTTTGATAAATTTGTATACTGCGCTTTTATTCTGATACACTTCACGCATATGGTTTCGATTATAATTCACTTCCCTGACTTGAGATATCGGCTGCACTACAGTATTTGTTATAACGTTCCCATGCATATCCTTTACTCTTCTCCTTTCCCGCAATGATGTTAAAATGTACTGCCGCTTTATACGGCAGTACAATGCAAACTTTCAAAAACTGCTGTCTGTAAAACTATTTTGCCGGCTGTACCGGAACCTCTACAGGCAGTTCCACAAATGCCAACGTGCCAAGAGATGTCATATCGACAACGATATGGTCTGCTCTAAGTTCAGAAACAGTAAGCTCTACCCATACGCCGTTTACCAACTGATAAACTTTGATATTCTGTCCGGCAGTGATGCCTTTCAAATAAAAGTTTACGGTTGCCGTATTAAACTTATTAATAGAAGCGCTGATTTTAGCAACATTCAATACATTGCCGTTCAAACCTGTTGCCAGGCTTTTTGCAGAAGTAACATCCTTGCTCTCCGGTTTTAAAACGGAAAATGTCTGATTGCTCGGCGCACCGTTGATGATAACATGACCGCCCTGTCCAAGCGGTGTAACCGCATCTAAGCCAGGCACTTCTGTCACTGCATTATTCAGGTATTCACCGACTGTCTTATTCTCCGCCGCTGCAGCTTCCTCTACTGTTCCGGCTGCCGCAGATGCTACGACTGCCTGTGCTGTAGGGCTTGTTGCCGCAAGCACCGGCATTGAAAATACCATAACGCCTGCCAACGTAAGTGCTAATAATTTTTTCATTTTAAATTCCTCCTTTATGTTCCTAAAGTGTGTTTTATATTTACGCTCTTTCAGCGAAAATAGCTTATTCAGTAACAACTCTGTCTATCGTTCCCGCCGCATCGTCTATTAATGCCGCAACGACAATAAACTGTTTTTCTGCATTGTCCTCTTTCTGTGTTGTCAAAGTAATCAGGAAGTGATATGGCGTTAAATCATCCCATCCTTCCCGCAGGTTTTTATTCATTTCCCTGGCGCCGTATAAATCATCCAGAAACTGCCCGCATCCGTCTGTATAGGTAAAGTCATAAGTTCGGATAAGGCTGGTGTTTTCCCTTTCATAAGCGGCAAAAATCTCATATGTCAACACGTTGCCGTCCAGATAAATATAAATTTTCTCATGTTCTTCAAAAAAATCAGGGTCGGCAAAACGATATAAATCAGCAAACAGTCCGCTTTCATCCGGTTCTGTTTTGCCATGTAATACCGTATTAAAATCACACATACTTGTTAAGTTTGCCAGTTCGATATAAACGGCTCCGGAATCATCTTCCTGCCCGTAAGCATTATGTTTTTCATAGAAATCATCGGCTTCTTCACTTTGTAATACCGGATAATCTATCTGTGTATCCGGTATATGAATCCAGGCAAAGATATCCGGATTTTCTTCTTTTAACGTGGTAAAATCTATTTCTGCATTCTTTGCAGTTTCTGCCGCGATTCCTGCGGTCTCCCGCACGGCAGCGGATGTTTCCGCATCCTGCGCGATATCTGCTGTGGCATCTGTCTTGTCTGTCTTTTCAACATTTCCTGTATCGTCTGCTGATATCCTGCTCTCGTCCTGCTGATTGCCGCAGCCAGCCACAACTCCGCCTATAAGCATTACAAGAGCCAGCAGGGCAAATATCCTTTTTTTCCTATCCCATATCATAACCTTATTCAATTTCCTTATAAAATATATCTAAAATCAACTCATACAGAGCGGTTTCATCCGGGTAAAACTCTTCAAACTGTTCTCCCATCACCGTCTCTCCCTGTAATGTGTAAAAGTTGTCACTGTCAAAACGGTAATCCGATACGATAGAAGCAAGATAAGCCGCTTCATCCACAGATATATTTGTTACCATCTGCGGCGTAATGGCATGGTATAAATCAAATACCGTGGAAATATCTTTTTTTACTGCCCGGCTTGCCGCACCGATAAAACCGCTAACATATTGTTCCTGTCTTGCCAGACGCATATCTGCGGAACCAAAGGTATCGGTATCTCTGTATTTTACATACCAGAATGCATCTTCTCCCAGCAAATGTACCTGCTCATTCTTTATCAGAGCAGCATCTATATTGGTCATATCCTCCAACACGATTACTTTAACACCGCCGACCGCATCATTTATGGTGGCAATCGCGCTCATATTGATGGCCGCATACCCGTGAATCGGTAAATTGTAGAACAGATTTGCTACTGTCTTCTGCTGATATTCGCAGCTTTCCTCCATTCCGTTTCCAAAACCGTGCTGTACCGCTATCTGAGCCGTTGTAGTCGTAACATAGTCGCCTTCTTCATTGTAAATATCAATATCGGTCATAGTGTTACGGTTGATGCCTATTATTTTAACGGATTTATCTTCCGGATTCATAACGGCAAGAAATAAAGCATCTGCCTGTCCGCCGTTCGTTCCCTCCTCTACCTCTACGGCATCACTATCCTTATCAATTACCAT
>CAMWMM010000511.1 GCA_947175285.1 uncultured Lachnospiraceae bacterium | reverse complement strand
GTCTCCGCCCGCGACATAACACCATTTTCCGTCTTGAATCGTATAGACACGATCGTAAAAACACCCATTATTCCCATCTGAATTACAAATAAGATTACCTTTTTCAATATAAGTTACATCTTCTCTGCTCGACTGCCATCCGTCCAGAACAGCATCATGATATGTCAGAATAAAACGGCCGCCGGCTTCATTCACGCGTCCTATGCTTAGTTCCGGTATCTCATCTTCATCTATATAAATTAAACCGTATGAATATCTGTCCGCATCTTCCTCCATAACTTCTATGGCATCTAAATAGGCAAGATACGCCTCTTTCCAGTCCTCGAATTCCTTCAGATACACTAACATTTCCGGCTTCTCATGAGAATGATACCAAACTCCTTCCCTATTTTCTTCTACAATCCCCAGTTCATCCGCTATTTGCTGATACTCTGCTTCATCAATCTCCTGCCCTAAATGATAATATTGGGTAATCCCTTCCCCTGTCCAGTTTCCTTCTTCATCATTGACAGCATTATATTCATAACTTAATAAAGGTTCGTCGTCAGATGTAAGCGCCTTATCTCCGCTTATCTGATAGTAAGACCAGCCGTACCCGCCTTCATCACCGCCGCCGTTCCAACTTGTAAACGCAGCAACAATGCCGCTGTACTCATAGTAACTCACCGCAGGCATAGAATCTATCAGGCAAAAAGGCTTTTCGTCCTTTACCGTATAAACCGAATACTTCGTATCACCAAACTCCCAGACGACCAATTCCGGAATCTCATCTTCATCCAGATAAATCAATGAAAAATGAAGGTGATCTCCTTCTGCCTTTTCCACTATCCATTCATAAATTTCATGATAGTTACCGATCGGAGCATTTTCCTCCGGTATTTCAGTTTCTTCCATATCGGAAGTCGAAACTTCCTCTGCATTCTCTTCTACAGCAGAAGGCGTGTCCGCTTCCGTTCCTGCATCGGCTTCTTCCTCTACAAGCAGCCGCTTATCTGTATCAACCAAGTCATTTGCTGCTGCCTCATTTTTCGTACCGCAGGCAGACAGCATTATTGCCGTTATACTCAATATTCCTATCCGTAATTTTCTTTTCATCCTCAACTTGTCCTTCCCTAAAAACAGAATTGATTCAGGCATCTTTATACCACTCCAATTCAGACGCCGGTATCGTAATATAGTTATCTTCGCCCTCTCCGACCCGCAATATAACATTGCGGATACCCGCCTGGATAATCATCCGGGCGCACAACGGACAGGGCTTTGCTTTATGTACGGAACAGTCTTCGGGATTGATGCCTGATAAATATAAATCCGCTCCAAGCGTCTGCTCTCTGGAGCAATTTAAAAGTGCGTTTGCTTCCGCATGAATGGCACGGCAGATTTCATAGCCCTCCCCCTGATGCATATTACGGGGAATACGCGGACATGTTCCGATATCACAGCAGTTTTCAAATCCCCGCGGAGAACCGTTATAGCCTGTAGAGATAACGGCGTCATCTTTTACAATCACAGCGCCGTATTTACGCTTAATGCAAGTGCTTCTGTAAGCAAAAGCCTCCGCACAGTTTAAATATGTATCACTTTTGGAAATTCTTTTATTCGCCTGCGGTTTAACCATAAAGTCCTCCTGTCATCCAATCCATATGAAATAAGTCTACCACACTTATGGGGAAACTGCCATGATAAAAATGTTACTCATCATATTCGCAGATATATCCAACCTTGCCGGAGTAAGATGGTGCAGCGGATAAAATATCATCCGGCACGTCATTGATATAGCAGCGTTCATCCGCTTCCCGGTATAGTAAAACCACACAATCTTCAATGACTTCCGCACCATCTTCCGTTAGTCCCGTATAACTTGGTTCATCATCCAGCCAGAACCCAAATAACGCAGCATATAACTCCAGCATATCATATTTGGCTCCGCTTTCCGGTTCGAACCAATGATATCCCCATGTTCCGCCCATATTCCTTTCCATTGGATTCTTTGCGCCTACAAAAAACGTAATATCTGTCTTATTTTCCGCAATCATCTGCTCCTGAATCCGCTCCAATTCCTCCCATGACGTAATAGCCGCCAGATACCCTCCTTTTTCCCGGCATAAGGTATCCGCCTCTGTCCATGTTAAATCTTCCACAATTAACTCATAGCGGTGTCCTGCAGAAGAAACGTCACCTGTCCTTAACACAGAGCAAATTTCTTTCAGGATATAGTACCGTTCCGGGCATATTGCCTGCTCTGTCGGGTATACGCTGTTTAAATGCGACTCATACTCTTCCTCGCTTATCTCTTTCCCATCCCAATATCCTATACTCTCAGCTTCTCCATTCCAGATATATACATATACACCAATATAATCTCCATTTTCATCAAATTGTACTCCATCCGGTCCATCGCCATATTTACCCCCCTCCACATAACGCCATTTCCCATCTTGGATTGTATAGACCCTATCATAATAGTATCCCATATTTCCATCTGAATTACAGATAAGATTACCTTTTTCAATATAGGTCACATTGAGTCTGTCGGACTGCCATCCATCCAGAACGCCGTCATGAAATGTCAGAATAAAACAGCCGCCAGCCTCATATCCGGTATCTATCATGAGTTCCGGAATATCATCTTCATCTACATAAATTAAGCTGTATGTACAACGATCTGCATACTCATAAGCATCTAAATAAGAAAGATACGCGGCTTTCCAGTCTTCATATTCCTTCAGAAAGACCAATATTTCCGGCTTATAATAAGAATTGCACCTAAAATCCTTCCTATTTTCTTCTACAATCCCCAGTTCATCCGCTATTTGCTGATACGCTGCTTCATCAATCTCCTGACCCAGATGATAATATTGGGTAACTCCCTCCCCCGTCCAGTTTCCTTCTTCATCATTGACAGCATTATATTCATAACTTAGTATCGGTTCATCATATGCAAGCGTCTTATCCGCGCTTATCTGATAGTACGACCAGCCATACCCGCCTTCGTCACCGCCGCCGTTCCATCTTGCAAATGAAGCAACAATGCCGCTGTACTCATAATAGTCAAGTTCCGTCGCAGCCATAGAATCTATCAGACAAAAGGATTTAGCATCTTTTACCGTATAAACTGAATAAGTATCATCATAATAGTCCCATACAACCAGTTCCGGAATATCATCTTCATCCAAATATCTCAGCGAAAATAAAATCGAATCTCCTTCCTCTTTTTCCACTATCCATTCATAAATTTCACGATAGCTGCCAGTCGGAGCAGTTTCTTCCGGTTTTGCAGTTTCTTCCGCATCGGAAGCCATGTCCGCCGCCGCTCCTGCATCGGCTTCTTCCTCTACAAGCATCCCTTCATCCATATCCGCCAAATCATCTGCTGTTGCCTCATTTTTCGCGCCGCAGGCAGACAACAACATTATCGTTATACCCAATATTCCTATCAACAATTTTCTGTTCATTTTCCACCTGTCCCTTCTTCAGTAAACAAAATCTATTTGTATTATAGCATTTTACAGGAAAAAATAGTATCATATCACCATAACATCCATTTCTCCGGAAATTTCTCAAGATACAATCCTGAAATGGACGCTCGGAATACAAAACACGAAAGGCAGGAATATGCATATGAAATTTGAAAACGATAACGGCGCACTGATATGTTG
>CAMWMM010000510.1 GCA_947175285.1 uncultured Lachnospiraceae bacterium | reverse complement strand
AACACAACACCCCTAAAAGGGATTTGTACCTTTCCGTTTCATTTTTTATATCTTCAGCAGTGACACCATAATACAAATATATCTTTTTATACAGTTTCCTTAACTGTTTCATGGTTTTCTTATCCCCGCTGCATGAGCCGTCAAGCACCTGCCAGACAGTTTCCACCCCTATCCGCATACGGTCATTCTCTGCCCATTTAATCTCATATATGTGAAAATCTATGGGGAAGATATCATCCGCAATTTCCGCCGCCATCCTGTTCCGCTCATGAATCTGCTCCATGAATATTTTTAAGGCTTCCATATCCTCCCCATCCGGCGGCTCCAAGTTCATCAGCTCTCCCAACAAATCCGGGCGGTGGCGCATGATAAGGGATGCCTTTAGGGACTGCTTCTGCTCCAGATAACTATTAGACTGTTGCGAAACCTCCACAGCGCCATGCTCCCGTTTCAACCATTCCACGACTTCCCCCAGCGTATGGGGATTGGCGGTGATCCGCTTCTTTATCCTGTTCCTCTTTACTTTGCGGAAATAATTCTGTATACGTGTTGTGAGTTTTACCTTGCCGCCTTTTCCGGCAATAAAAATACTTGTAGGGCCATCTGCTCCGCCTATAATGGATACGCTGCTTGCAACTTTGCCCATATCTACATCTCCCATTCCAAAATGAATTCACTGCTCCCCTATCTACTGGAAACAGGGGAAGCCAGCCCATCTTGTGGTCTGCCAATCACTCCTGCACTTCTTCGGAAATTACCGTCCAGCCATCATCTGTCCAATAGAAGATTCGCTGCAGTCCTTGATATCGGCCATTTTCGTCTAAAAAATATATTGATACCCCTTGCCGTGGCATATCTGAAACATCAACGGCCTTTGTTCCATCCGTAACAGAATTGGTAATAAAAGAATTGTCGAGTACATTTCCATCTGCCAACGTGATAGAGTTTTCCGTATCTAATCTTGTCGTTACCGTTGGTATTGGATCAGCACCAACCGGATTAACCTCCAATACAAATACCGTTGCCGCTCCATAATTACTTGCAGGAACTTGAACCTCCAAAATAATGGCATCTTTTTCCTCCGAAAACAGCCTGCCAGTCAGGAATGAATAATCACCATAAACCGGGAGAACCTGCGCCATAGTTTCTCCTGTTCCCAAATGGATTCTGATTATGGTTACTTTATCCTCATAGTCACCAAATTGATAAACACTTACATACGCTTCATCATCAGCTTCTCCTATGCCATCCAGATTTAGGTTTTGGAATAATTCACCTTCCATTTGCGTACCTATTGCCCAAGATGGTTCTTCTTCCGTATCAATGGTATTTTCAGCATTTATGCCCTCTGTGTCTGCCTGTTCAGCATTATCTATTATTGGGCTGTCGGCTCCAATTTCCACAACAGGCTCTGAAATATTACTCTCCGCTTTTCCCACATTATCCGATATGCCACATCCTACTAATGTCAACACACACAACATCACTAAGAAGAACCCTGCCACTTTTTTCATCAACATTTCCTCCATTTTTGATATGTAGCTCTGCCCCACAATCTGCCGGAGCCCCCTATTTATGCCTTCATATCAAAAGACGACTTCTCTTCCAGATAATCCGGCAGCTCCTCCAGCTCTGCCCCTTGGCCATTCTTTAAGGAACGGTACTCATTAAAGTAGATTCCGTAAAATTCCCTTTCTTTTTCCCGTTCAGCCGGAGTCCTCTCACAAGCCCATCCATACCCTGCTCCAAGGTAGGTCAGCACCTTTGTTCCTTGATAGTAAATGTCGGCACCGTGTCCCCCGCTTGTCAGAATCGGACAGGTAAGCGTACCGCCCCCTGCCAGGGTAAACTTCTTTTCAGCAAGATTGCTGATCCTCCCCTCCGCCGCTTCCAGAAAGTCAAGCAGCGTCAGCTCCCCGCTCCCGTGGCATTTGGGGTTGCTGCCCTGCCCTTTCAGCGCATTTTTAGCCTGCTGGTATAAAGCCTTCCTGTCGGGCGACACATCGGATATATACTCTGCACACAATTCCGTCCGCCGCCTATGGATAGATTCCAATTCTGCCTTGTTTGTAGTATTCGCGGCCTTCCGTGCCAGTTCCTTGATCTCGTCAGTAAACTCGGCCTTTGATTTACTGCTTTTCCCGGAACTTGGAATGATAGACCAGTCAGGTCCTCCGCCGCTGCTTACTGACATACGGTATTTTGTATTTGCAGAATTTACCGTACCTGAAACTGAAATTCCCATGAGTCCACCTCACAATTTATTTTTCTCGGCAGCCCCTCTGTCATTCAGAGCCGCCCCTGCTCCCCGATTCCCCTATCTGCCGGAAACCGGGGAAGCCTGCCCTTTCCGGCTGTGGCTTATTGGCGATATGCGGGCTCTATTTCCTGCTCATGAATCAGTATCAACAATAGAAACAAGTTCATCTCCCGTTTCTATGTTTCTCAATGAAACCATCACCCTTTGGGGATTATTCAAATCAGAATAGACAAAGCGGATGACATAATCTTCTGGAATATCCAGCCCATATTCACGGAATTCATCCACCCCTTCTTCGCAAATAATAAGTTCTCTGTCTGAATCCCTTAAGAAGAATACATATTGTGGGCTTTCCGATAAAGAATCTGTTGCGATGCACCAATCCTCAGCATCTGCTAAAGAAATTCCATCTGCATTGTACAATGCACTTTGTGATGAGAAATTTATCAAATATATTGAGTTTTTCATCATCTGAAAATGACTCACCTGTGAATTATTCAAAATACCGTTTGCATAAGAAATATCAAAGGTTTCGGCAATATCTCCCTTTCTGTCATATTGTCTGACAAAATATTCTCTATTTTTATCAGACATTAATAAATAAAGCTGCCCATTAAAAGATGAGATTGCGTGTATAGTCTCGTTTGTACTTAAGAACACATTTGTTGCCCCTTCCTGCGGCACATAGCACTCAACAATCGACAAACCTTCACTATTATGTTTCAGAGAGAATATATTTCCGCAAGATGCCACACTGTACACCAAACCATTTATACCCTCCTCAGTTATCACAGTTTCTGCCGTTGCGTGTTGTATGTCAATAGCAATCATTTTCCGTAAGCCATCATTAGTCATGTAGTTAAAAAACAAAGTTTCATCCAAAACAGCACAATTTGCCGGACTCATTAGGTGATCTTCCAACTTGCATACTTCAACAGTATTCCCCGTATTCACATCAAAGACAGACACCCCCACACTTGCCTCATTGTCAGTTAAATAAACAAGGCTGTTGTTATATAGGGCCTTTATTGAAAACAAATCATTCGGAAGTTCAACCTCACCAAAGAATAGTTCTTCCCTTACATCCGTTGCATCATCAGTATTTGGAACAGCACAGCTCGTGAGTACAAAGATTGCATAAGCCAACCCAATAAGCATCCCGATATATTTTTTCATTGATAGCTACCCCATCTTGCAAATTATTCTAGTATGATAAGCACACTGTTTTTCAATAAAGCCCCTACTCCCCTGATTCCCCTATCTGCCGGAAACCTGGGAAGCAAGCCATATCCGGCTGTGCCTTATTGGTGATATGCGTCCTATAATTTCCCCAACTTCTCCAGAAAAGCTACATAAAACTCCCTTTCTTTGATGCGCGCCTGCTCCGCCTCTATGGTTCTATACGCAGGTGC
>CAMWMM010000509.1 GCA_947175285.1 uncultured Lachnospiraceae bacterium | reverse complement strand
TAGCAGCACATTGAACCTACCGGCTTTAGCCGGTAGTGGTTGAGTTTTCAATATATTTTGAAACACGCCAAGTTGTACGCGGAATATCAGGCATACAAGGCATCTGCCCTTAGCTGTCCCAATGCAGAAATTTTCAGTAGATGTCATGAAATTGATGCCATTACGAATTTCTATGAAATCCTTACAGAAAAGGCGGAGGAGTTTTCAGACGATGTACTGGAATTTCTTTTACCACGCAGGTATATCCTGACAGAGTTGTATGACCTGTGGCTGGAAAGGCAGACAGTTCATATATGGAGATGAAAAAGCATGTGGAAGATGAGATTGAGTGCCGCATTGCCGTAATCAATGAAAAAGGGTTGAGTCTGCTGTTGTACAAGGATGCGAGGGTAGACCAGAGAATCCTTGATGAGACGTTCGGCATGTTTGGTTGGAAGTGCAGCCACCAGAGCATAGACGGGAACCTTTATTGTACGGTCGAGATCCGCGACAGGGAAACCGGGGAATGGATTGCAAAGCAGGATGTGGGGACGACAGGGTATGCCGAGAAAGAGAAATCGCAGGCATCAGACAGCTTTAAGCGAGCATGTTTTAACTGGGGGATTGGCAGGGAGCTGTATTCTGCACCGTTTATATGGGTTCCGGCAGCTAAAGTACAGATACAGAAAAAGGACAACAGATATTATTGTAATGATAATTTTCATGTCGCTTCAATTACATACAATGATTCACGTGAGATTTCAGGACTTTTAATAACCAGTGACAAGGGGAATGGCATTTTTGAATGGAGAGCACAGAATAGGGCTACTGGCATGGATAATGCGACGATAAGACATCCTGTGAAAAAGGAATCCGCTAAAAGGAGTGCTGCAAAAAAGGAATACCTTTCAAAAGTCCAGATGAAAGGTCTCGAGGCAGAGCTGCAGCGTACAGGTGTTCTGATTGAGGCTGTGCAACAGAGATACCATGTTGATGATCCGGCGCAGATGTCAGAGGAAACCTATAACAAGGTAATGAAGGCCCTGTCTGAAACGAAAACAGCAGATGCGGCATGATAGAAAGGACTAATCATCAGACTGGAAAGGTATGGGAAAAATAACAAATTTACGTCCGCATCCAAATTAGTGGACGCGGGCAGGAACGGAGGATAAATCAAATGCAAAAAGAGCAAAAAATGGTTGACATGAGGCTATTTCTGAATTATGACAGCGTTTCCGACAAGATAATATATAAATAGCAAATCCTCAACAAAACAGGGAACTGTTGGAAGATATACCATATATAGAATTTCTTGATTTGGTCATTATATTTCAATGTTTGGTGACAAGTGAACCTGTTAGTACTTCTTACATAATGGTTCATAATGTTCACCTGAGACTGTGGGATGTGACAGTAAATGACCTATTTAAAATAGCAAGTGAGAACACGCCACGGCTGATGGAATATGAATTTGAGAGCATGAAGAACGTGCTTCTAGAAATCATGGAACCGGAATCACCAGAAAAATCCGATTTTGATACGTGCATGGATTGGCTTGGAGATGGCAATGTATGTGCTCAGTAACAAATACCGAATAGAAGGTGCTACATGTGTTCTGTATCCAATGCTTCTTGCCGATATCTGTGATAAATTGAAAAGCAGTTTTTACATCATACCCTCGTCAATACATGAGGTGCTGATTCTGCCTACAGATAATACTGAAGAAGGCGAAAATATTCGTGCAATAATAAAAAAAGTCAATGATACACAGGTAGCATTGGAAGATATCCTATCCTATTCGCTGTATTATTATGAGAGAGACGGATACAGGCTGTATAGAGTCGAGTAATATAGAGAGCATCTTCCATAAAATAGGAATCATGATCTAAGAATTGATTTTTCAAAAGAAAGATAATATAATAAAGGTAAAAAACGATCCTTACTATTATAGCTTTTTACGGACAGGGCATTTGACAAAGGAGGACTTAATGGACCAGACAGATATCGCATATCAAAATAAGGATATCACCAGCAAATTTCTGGCAGAAAATTTTAAGGGAAAGACATTCAGCGTGTATGGGCTGGATCTGCCAGAAGTAAAGCAGGTGCTTCCTACCAATATCCCGACAGTAAAAGCCAATGAATTGCGTCTGGATAACCTGTTTGAACTTGCAGATGGCAGTATAGCCCTTGTAGATTACGAAAGTGATTATGAGAAACAGGATAAGGTGAAATACTTAAACTACGTGACTGGAATAGCAAACAGGTATCTGCAGGACAAGAAGGACTGTCCCATAATCCATATGGTAGTAATCTATACGGGCGACATTGACCGCACACAGGTAGCTGCTGAATACAATATTGGGGCTGTAAGCCTGAATATTGAAACAGCACTTCTTTCAGAGCTGGATTCAAAAGAAATTTTCAGCAGGCTCAGGGATAAGGTCGAAAAGAACCAGATACTAAACGATGAGGAACTGATGGAGTTTATTATCCTTCCACTCTCCTATCGCACAAAGGAAGAGAAACAGGAAAAAATCCGTGAGACAGTGGAGCTTGCAGTAAAGATCAAGGACAGGAAACAGCAGATTTTTACACTTGCAGGAATACTGGTATTCACAGACAAGGTTATTGACAGGGAAACCGCTAGTAAAATAAGGAGGGCAATTCAAATGACACAGGTAGCACAGATCTTTGAGGAGGAAAAGCAGCAGGCGTTGTTACAGGCCGCTCAGACTTTTGAGGAAGATAAACAGCAATCTATTCAGGATATTGCAAAAAGGATGATAGAGCAGGGTTATAGCACAGATGAAATTACAATTCTGATACCAATTTATTCACGAAATGATATAGATCAATTGCGTGAAAAAATTGCAAAGAACGATAATTAAAGGCTTGAATCATTTATTAAGCCACAGGAGATTATTTAATCTCCTGTGGCTATCTCCTCAAAATCCCTATTCAATAGACTTTCCATCAAACCATTCAAAAAAAGATTTTGTATGAACCCTATAACCTCCGGGGATTTTGATTACACGGAAAGGGCAATCCTTTTCAAATAAACGATATACTGTCTTATTTCCAACCTTTAAGATATTTTGCACATCTTTAGCCGTGAGAACTTCTGTTTCTCGATATTTCCTTTGCTGTTCCATAAAATTAATCCTCCTAATAACCTTGAAATTAAAGAAACTTCATTTCACGCCTGAAAATAAGCGCTCTACAAAATAGTTACCGAATTAAATGTGTAATAAAATACATTTTTGTATCTTGGTTTTTCCAAACCTTTGAAAATAAAGGATTTTTCAGCACTTCTTGATATTGATCATCATTGTATGCAAGACCAATCTTTTTTCGGGACGCAGAGGTCGCAAGTTCGAATCTTGTCGCAACGATGGGCTGAAAGCAATGCTTCGCATGAAAAACACTGGATTTTCGATGAATTTTCCAGTGTTTTTTTGTGCTTAAAAATGACTCGTTCCAACATAATTCCAACAAAATTATTCGACACGCTTCTTTGGGGGTATTTTTATAGACGGACCGGGAACTGTGGACGCCTGTTCAAGAAATTTTTAATGTGTATTAAGAGAAATTATGGACGTCAGGCGGGAAAAACCATTATTGACCACTGCGTTTTATCAGATATACCCTGAAATGTTTCAAAAGTTTCAAATTTCCAAACATGCCGGGCGGCATGCTCTCCTTGCGTCGTTCCTGCCTT
>CAMWMM010000508.1 GCA_947175285.1 uncultured Lachnospiraceae bacterium | reverse complement strand
ATAAGAGTGGGATATATTATAGAAATTGTATTAAATCTATACTTAAAATATTGAAGTCCTTTTTTAATAGAAATGATATTTTAGAGTGTGAAGAAGAGGAGATAGAAGCAATAATTTGTTTTATTAAGAAAAAAATATTTGATGCTTTAGAAAGCTTTGAAAATGAAGATTTAGACGAAGAATAGTTTATCAAAAAAAATCCTTTTGTTAAGAAAATTTTTCATTCTCAAAATTACTGTAATCCCTTGTAAAAACTGGATATATCTCATTTTTTAGTACAAAAGGATTTTTCCAGTTTTGCAAGGAAAGCTACAAGACCGTCCAAAAACCTATAATATCCAGCATTCTAGGTCATTTTGGGCATAAAAAATGCCAGGTTTTCAGACATTATTTATCCTTTAATAGTTACCTGACCTCGAAAATTGAATAAAATACGCTATCCTGTTGTTATTTTCTACCGTTATGCTGCGACAAGTGCCATCAGTTCATCAAGCGCAAACATATTCTCTGCCCAGGTCAGGTTGTATACCATGACCATGAACTCAAATACCTCTCCCTATTTTCCGCTTGCTTTTCAACAGAAAGCAGGCTACTCCCATTGCTCACTTTATTGTTCCAAATGGATGCTCTGAAATACACATCCGCTGATTCATTTTCTCCCTGTCTGGTCTGAGATTAAACCTTACAACCTTTTTCTTCTCACAATGGCTTTTTATTTTCTTCCGGCTGTTTTTGCCTGACTCATCCGTTCCATGCGGATTCCACCACTTTGCTTTCTTTTCCAGGCTGTCTTTACTGAAATCCATCTCCTTCCAGCAGATAATTCCCTTTCCATTCACACACCTGTCATGAAAAGTATTATTCGTTAGATTATCTTCATTAAATTTGACTTGTGAGTAAAAAGTTTGTACCATTAAGAAACCAGAGAATCCCAATAGTTTCCTGACGCATCTTGTTGGTTCCGAATTATTTGTGTTATTTGTAATTCTGACTATTTTTTCATAAACAGAAAAAATATTTTTCAGGTGGTCATAAGTGCTGCCTCCGATACCCTTCCATTGGAAGAAGTCCTTTGATAACGGAGCCGGTCGGATTACAATTTCCCTACCGAGCAGACATAAAGACTCTGGATGGTTCCCATATCCACGCAGGATAAGGTCATATGTTCTTCTATGGCACGTACTGCCTTCAGAATATTGCTATTTTTTACAGAAAACTTTATACTCACAAGAAATAATATTACTGCTATTATTTTTACTAATTAATGTAGAATCGTATCATACAAATAGTAAATAGCCTATCTTTCAATGTATAAGGAATATTATAAGCATTAAAGTCTCTGTTAGTAAAAATTATTAAAGTTAACCATTTGGGGTAGTCATGATGTCAAATTATGCCCATACAGCACACATTGAAACGAAAAACAAAGCAATAACAGTGTCTGTCATGATAAATACCTGTAAAAAGCATTACTACCTAAAAATACCTATTTTATCAGAATATAAATGCCGTATTTAAGCTGATTTGTAACTATGGCTACCTAAATAGGCTAATATTTGTGTACGGTATAAATTGATAACATCATATATTAAAATGTACACGTCCTACATATCCTATCATCAAGTTTTAAACCAACTTTTAATCTTCCATTACAAGATGCTGTTATTATTACAATTTTTTCATCCTGTAATTTAACTTCAATGTAATCTTGACTACCTACGCAATTTATCGAATCTGAAATAATAACACCCTTCTCCAAAGACACTTTCTCCATTACATATACCTCCACATAGATTATATGTAATTATACCGAGAATTATACCTCACATTTGGTATATTGGTAACCTTTTTTGAGAAATACAGCATCCCCACGAAAACAGTAGATTATGTATTTGTTCCCATTCATTACTTATATATTCTGGTAATAATTCCGAAATTGCTTTCCTTTTTTCCATAATGATTTTCTTTTTTTCTTCAGAAATACCTCTTTCTTTTAATATTTTTTCGCAAACAATCTCATCTTCTAATAACACTTTACACACTACGTCACAAATTTTATCTCCAATTCCCTCTACGCAAATAAACTCTGGATTATTTTCTTCATCTGTTTCTGGCGATTTATATCCCCCTTCTTGCTTTAACTTATCAATTACTCTATTATAGTATTGTTGCCATCCATCTATTTGGTATTTTTTGAGTTTTACCCCATCTTTAATATCAAAATATTTAATTATATTTTCTTCTTTTTCAAGATCATTTAATACCCTTAAAAGTATTTGGTTTTCATCACAAATAAGCAAATATGCAGAAGGCGGAAACAAATTTTCCTTTTCCCTAACTCCTAACGCCTTTAAAAGCATAATATGATTATTTTTTATCCTTTTGAATGAATTATTTGCTCCTTTATATGTATCTCCTAATTTTGCGCCTTTCATTTCTCGATCACTATCAAGAATACATACAGCGATTCTATCTTCTTTTGCATTTTGTGTTATTTTAGATGCTACATTTGCACCATGGCATGAATCATTCTCAAATTTTACATTAAAGAAATCACTAACTTTTTTTTGAGCTCTTATAAATTTGTAAATGTCCAAAAAGAAAGCACCATCTGTTTCATTCTCTGTTAATAGCTTAGACTCCCTAAAATCATAAAAATATTCTAGCGGCACCTCATAAGTTTTATCTCTAACACTAATTGAATTCTGTTGTGAGGTAACCCTTATCTTATACTCTATAACATCTCTGCACCCGTATACATATATATATTTCTGCTTTATCCAACATATGAAATCCCGATTCGCTGGATTTATATACTCTAACTCTGCGATTCTGCTCAATAATTTCCTAGTCGCAAACACAATATGTTGTCCTTTAAGCATTGATTCAAATAAAGCATTTATTGCAAGCGATGATTTATTCATCGCACTATTAATACCACATAAATATTCTTCTATTTCATCTGGTAATTCAATCCACATATCAATCCTCGTCTGTATCAAAAAAACCAATTGGCCAACCCAATAATAATCCTTCTTCGCTAAAACATTTGTTTTGTATTCTGGTTACTTCATTAATCTTATCAAATACTAATATATTAACTTTTTCTGATTGTATTTCTTTCTCGCTTACCAAAGTCCCTATTCTATTTATCATAGCTTCACTGTGTGTTTCGAATATTATCTTAATAACAATTCCGTTCTTTTCAGCTTCCTTGATTATATTCACAAATACATCAACCATTTTAGCTTGATATGCAGGATGCAGATGCAATTCTGGTTGTTCTATAACCACTGTTCTTTCTTTGACAAAATAATATGCATTATTATTGCTGTGAATCATCCATAATATCATTACAATGGGAAGCATTTGAGAATAACCATACCCTGTATCAGCTACATTTGTCTCAATATTTCCTCCCACATCATTTTTTATTATTAAAGAAATATGACCTTCACCTGGCGTAACAGAAAATACAACACCAAATTTTTCCTTACTCCATTTTTCAAAAGCAGTAAGCTCTGAAGATTCCATGTTTTTTAATATCATTGGTAAATTACTTCCATCAGCATCCAATTCATCAATACTTATTCCTTGAACTCTATAATATCGATTTACCATTGCTCGTATTGGTTTTAAGTAACTGGTTTGTTTCATATCCATTGAAACAGAATTATTAATGCTCTCAATAATTACCATAATC
>CAMWMM010000507.1 GCA_947175285.1 uncultured Lachnospiraceae bacterium | reverse complement strand
CAAAATGACAAGTGTGTCATGATTATTGACGAAACTTTACCGGTAGGAATTATTGCGAATACAGCGGCTGTTATGGGAATTACGTTGGGGAAGCGTATACCGGATATTATCGGTGCAGATGTATATGACAGTACAGGAAAGGAGCATTTGGGGATTATTGAGTTTCCGGTTCCGATTTTAAAAGGGGATGCAAAGAGTATCAAAGCCATCCGTGAAAAGCTGTATGAGCCGGAGTTTGTGGATTTAACTGTTGTTGATTTTTCTGATCTGGCGCAGGGCTGCAAAACCTATCAGGAATTCACAGAGAAGATGAAAAAGGTTTCGGAGACACAGCTAAGTTATCTTGGGATTGCTGTTTGCGGAGCAAAAAAGAAAGTCAATAAACTGACAGGTAGTATTCCGCTTCTTCGATAAGACAGCATAAAAAAGACAGGCGTGTCATAATGACATTTGCCTGTCTTAATTTGCATATTGTAAAATATGATATTACAGATAATCTTTCAAATCCTTACATAATTCTTCCTCAATAGACACGAGGCGTTTGCAGATATCTTTGGAAGTTTTGTCTGCAGACTGGTATTGATTCAAATATTTGTTGAGCGATTTAACGCCCATATTACAACCGTCTGTAATGACATCAGCGACAGCAGCGTCACTGCTTTCATTCATACCGACTTTCATGTTAGTTTTTAACCATGACATGCCTTTTGCCATGGGATTTGGGTCTTTTTCCTCACTGTTATGCTCGATTAACAGAGAGTGGATTTCATTGCCCAACTTTTCGTGGTGCTTCTTGCTTTCCGTCAATAAACTTTTCATATCGGTATCCTGCACTTTTCCCAGAACCTCATCAATGGAAGTTACTGCCATTTTAGTGCCGGAATCACATTCTTTGAGTAAAGAGATAGTGTCTTGATTTTCCATTATATTATTGTACTCCTTTCGTTGTATAGAGTTTAATATACCCTGATTTGTGAAAAATATGTTTCGGTGATTACGAAAGCAATTTTTAATGATATAATAACCTCAAACTTAGCAGTTTGAGCAATCTCAGACTTAATAGTCTGAGATTTTGATAAGAGAGGTGTAATTATGAATTTTGCATTATTAGAAGATTTGCATCAAAAATGGCGGGATATTCTTGCCATTGGGAAAACGATAGAGAGGGATAACAAGAAGTACCATATTGTCGGTATGACTTTAGATGACGAAGCGAAACTTTATATCATTGAGCCATATATTGAATCAGAAAACAGCAATAAACCGAAAAAGGACGCTCGCAGTCTGAGAAGAACATTAAGAGAGCAGGAGCAAAAAGAATACAGCTATTTGCATTGCAGAGACTTTTGCTTCGGAGAGGAAAGGTTACAGGTACAGGGCGGGCAGGGAGGTCCGTTAGAGTTTTCTGCTGAGGATTATGGATTAATTCAGGTGTTCTTTGATATGATGAGTGCCGGATGGGTGATTCCTGAATGGTTAAAAGATGCGGATTGGAACAGTCTGCAATTAGTGACATTAAAAATTGCCGATGTAGAAAAACTGCCGGCATATTTACCCGAAATGCCTATAACGATAAAGCACCGACCGGATCCTGTCTGTCATATATTGGAAAAGACCGTCACTTTGCAGGTGGGAAAAAGCCGTTCTTTTTCTTTTATAGATAATTACGGAGATAAAGTGTGGTGTCATATCAATAATGTCACTTTGATGGATGTATGGAAAGATGCGGAAGAACAGATAAAGACTGCCGAGCAATCAGGCAGATTTTCGCCGGAGCAGTTACAGCAGGCTAAAAAGCATACATATGATGCTCTGGAACAGAACTGTTCGAAAGGAATGTGTTATGTCGGTGTAGAGTATGAATGCAGTAAGGATTTGAATCTGGTTTTTTATTCCAAGCAATATTTAAATTCCAAGCCGGAAACCCATCGGGGAAGCGCCTCTTTTTTACTGATGAGGTTAAAGCCTGACAAAGAAAACGGCACACATAATCTTCCGTTGAGTGGCTGTGTGATAGCAACGCCTGTTTCACCGGATACTGTTACAGTTCCGGCAGAGTTATTTCAGTATTATGAAAGAGCTGTTGAGTGGACGGAAACGATTCCCGGAGCTTCCAAGTAAAAACCTCTGTTGAGAGAAAGGTATGGGTATGCAAATGAGAAAGAAAGATATGATTATTAAAAGATGCCTAAGTATCAGTATTTGTATTATTGTGCTGGTGATTCCGATAGTGCTTACAGGTAAAATGGAAAGACAGATTGTTCAGAATAATGACAATAGTGTCATAGAAGTACCGAAGGAGCAGGTTGTCCAGAACATTGACAACAGTGTCATAAAAGAGCCGGAAGAGGACAGTCGTATAATACAGGTTGATAAGTCAAAAAATGGTGTCTGTGAAAAGTGTACTTATAAACGCTCAGATGGAGCTGAAGATGAGTTGTTAAAGTCTTTTTACAAAACAAGGACAGATGATGGTGTGTCAGTGCGTATCGTGAGTTACTGTAACGGTGAAGAAAAAGTGCTGACAGACTGTGAGTATAGCACTGTTCAATTTCCCTATTATTTTGAGAGATATTTTAATGCTGCTGATGCTGATGATATTTTCAACCGGTTTTATGAAGATGATTTTGTGTGGGAGAAAACTATTTATGCAGAAGAAATCAGCAAGGAGTATATTCTGTATTATGCGCAGGAAATACGATATGATAGTGTGGATAAGGAGAAAGTGACAGGATATGAGGGGCATCTCTGGGTGACGGATGAGGATACCAGAATTGTGAAGCGTCTGTTTTGGCAGAGCGAAGCGCCGTATGCAAAGATAACATGGGAAGAGTCCGTGATTTCGATACAATATGCTGACGGCAGTGATAAAACCTGTACGTTAGAAGAAATATTGAAAGACCCTGCGGAGGCAGTTTGTGAAAAAAGTATGCAGATTGACTATAGTGTAAAAGAGTATGCTATTGATACTGAAAAGGTTGATGCCAGGACAGATGAAATTTATAAAGATGCTTACTACAGGGCATTAAGTGGGCAGGATATGGTAAGGACTTTAGAAGGGGAAGAAGTCTATCTGAAGGAGTATTGGTTTTTTCAGGGGGATTCGGACATGGAAATGCCGGACGAGGTATTTCTGGAAAATTTGATAGAAAATACGAAGTTCTATTATATGGATTTTGACGATGACGGACTGCCGGAATTGGTCACGGATATTATTGGTGACGGTCTGCATATCCTGAAATATCTTCCGGATGAGGAAATCGTGGAAATATTTTTTGGATATGAGCGTATGCCTTATTATAATCTGCTGGGTTCGGGGCAGTTGTATTATCAGAATCCCACACTTGCAAACAAAGATATGTGGAGATATGATATTGTGGATGCGGACGGTCAGGAGCATCCGGTGGTTTATTTTGAGGAGAACACCGATTATAAGTCTCATAAGGAAGACGAAAACGAGTGGTGGGATATGGCGTATTTTGTTTATCTGGACGAGGAACTTGGCATGGTACAGGTTGATGAGAAGCGTTATCAGGAGATAACCGGAAAGTTTTTTGATGCAGTGGAACATGCGGTGGCAGAGATGACGTTTGAGGAAGTGTTTGGAGAGAACAGGTAAGGGAAAAATCAGCTATACAACAATTTAAATATTGTAAAAATAGGTTGTTTTCTAGCTAGAATTTGCATATAATATATTCGAAAGAGAGGT
>CAMWMM010000506.1 GCA_947175285.1 uncultured Lachnospiraceae bacterium | reverse complement strand
GTGTAGGGGAGTGGAATGGAGTGGAATCGCTGACGGAACTTATTGTGGAGCATGTTGGCGGTTTTATCGACCCGATGTTAAACGAAAGGCTTCTTGCTGTGCTTTCGACAAAGGAAAACGTGAATTTGGAGACATTGGGATTTGAAAATATTGATACGACGAAATTCCGGGCAGTCATTACGCCGATTGAAATTTCCGGAGAACGTCTCGGTACACTGTTTATTTATAAGTGTGGGGAGCAGTATGACATCGATGATATTATACTGTGCGAGTACGGTACGACAGTCGTCGGACTTGAGATGCTGCGTGCAGTGAGTGAAGAGAGTGCGGAAGAAAACAGAAAAGTTGCGGTTGTAAAATCGGCAATCGGCACGCTTTCCTTTTCCGAAATGGAAGCGATTACACATATTTTTGATGAATTAGGCGGTATGGAGGGGATTCTCGTAGCAAGTAAAATAGCGGATAAAGTAGGAATCACCCGTTCCGTTATCGTCAATGCTTTGCGCAAATTTGAAAGTGCAGGTGTTATTGAATCCCGCTCCTCGGGAATGAAGGGCACATACATTAAAGTTTTGAACGATGTTGTTTTTGATGAAGTGAAGAAATTAAAGGAACAGAGCAGGGTCTGAATTTTTTGTATTTATTTTTTCGCTTTTGTCTTGTAATTTTAACAGAATGACTTTATAATAGTTTATGGATTTTTAATATAATGGATGAGGTGTGATTATGAGTTCCTTATTAAACACAAATGTATTTGACTATGTAAATGTATTGGATAAAGCGGCGGATGCATCCTGGATGCGTAATGACGCAATCAGCAATAACCTTGCAAATGTGGACACGCCGGGTTACAAGAGGCAGGACGTGGATTTTGAAAACCAGCTTGCCATTGCACTTCGAAAATCCAAATACACTTCCATGGATGCCAAAGTATCAAATTTGAAGACAAACCACTTACGGCCGTTGGCGTATACGGACTATGCGAGTTTTTCTTACCGTCTTGACGGCAACAATGTAGATGTTGATACGGAGGGCGTATATCTGGCGAAGAACCAGATTACCTATCAGGGATTGGAATTGAGTATTGCACAGGAATTTAAAAACCTGCAGTCTGTGATGAAATAGCTGAAATGAGGGAAGGAGAATAGATTATGGGACTGTTTACGGCATTTGATATTAATTCCTCCGGTATGACGGCAGAACGTTACCGCATGGATATTATTTCAGAGAATATAGCGAATGCAAATACGACCCGTACCGAGGATGGTACACCGTACCGCAGGAAGGTAGTGGTGTTTGCAGAAAAGGACTCCCGGACACATTTCCACCATATATTGAATAAGGCGGAGGAACGTTATTCGGGAACCGGTGTAAAAGTGACGGGCGTATATGAGGACAAATGGACGGAGATGAATATGGTTTACGATCCTTCCCATCCTGATGCTGACGAGAACGGTTATGTGACATATCCGAATGTCAGCACAATAACGGAAATGACGAACCTGATTGATGCAAGCCGTGCTTATGAGGCAAACTCAACGGCTTTTTCGGCAAGTAAAAACATTGCGACACGCGGTCTTGATTTATTGAATGGCTGATAATTGTTTAGATAATAAATGCTATGTATATAAATAATGTAAAAGGGAAATACCGGAGGAGAATGATATGGCTTTAGATATCACTGCATTATATAACGTATCATCGGGCGCGGTAAAAGATGCGGCAAAAGCGGCGCCGACCACAAAGGTGGATACATATACGGATAAGAGCTTTAAAAATCTTTTAGGTACCGCCATTGAAAATATCAATACTACCAATAACTATCTTTCTGACGCAGAAAATGAAGAGATCAAGTGGGCGCTTGGCGAGACTGAGAATACACATGACTTGTCAATTGCGCTGCAAAAAGCATCAACTGCGTTACAGTATACCGTTGCCATAAGAGATAAGCTATTGGATGCTTATAAAGAAATTATGCAGATGCAGATTTAATTGTATATGGCGGAATTACTTAAGGAGAAATAGTTGCTGTGGATAAATTGATTGAAAAATTAAAGGAGTTAGGCAATCGAATATTAGAGTGGTGGAACCGCTTTACGACGAAGCAGAAGACCTTAATTGTCATGGTAGTTGCGGCAGTTATATTGGCAATAGCGATTCTGGTTACTGTATTGAACCGTCCCGAATACGTATTGTTGAAGAATTGTGAAGATACGACACAGGCGGCGGATGTCAGGGATCTGCTTGAGGGGGAGGGACTAACCTATACGATTTCCGATGACGGATTGGAGTTCCGGATTTTGAAATCCCAGCAGTCGGATGCAATCTTACTGTTAGGTTCCAATAATATCAGAACAGCCGGTTTCGGCATTGACAATGTAACAAACGGCGGATTTTCCACAACGGAATCTGACAAACAAAAAACGTACGTATATTATCTGGAAAAATATATTGAAGATAATTTGTTAGAACCTCTTGATGTGGTAAAAACCGCTACGGTAACATTAAATATCCCGGAAAATACGGGAACGTTAATTGATTCGGACAAAGAATCTTCCTGCAGTGTTGTACTCGGATTGAACGGTGAGGTTTCACCGGAAATGGCGGCATCAATCGCACGTGCCATCGCAACGGGAATCGGAAATCCGACGACGAATAATATCGTGATTATGGATAGGGAAGGCAACATGCTCTTTTCCGGCGATGATAACTATTCGCCATCCAGTACGGCAACGGCACAGCTTTCCGTAAAAGCGGAGGCAGAAAACCTCGTCAAAAGTGAAGTGAAGCAGGTGCTTCACGGCACGAATGAGTTTGATATGATTGAAGTCGCTACGAATCTTGTGTTGGACTTTTCCAAGAGTTCTACTACCGAACATAATTTCTTTGCACCGGAGGGACAGGATCAAGGCGTACTTAGCCATGAGGCAACATTTGAACAGACAAATGAAAGCGGTATAAGCGGCGTTCCGGGAACGGATTCCAACGGGGATGACGGTACTACATATGTTCTGGAGGACAATTCAAATTCCAGTTCCGAAACAAAGGAAGAAGAACGGGATTATCTGCCGAATGAAAGAATTACCACAACGGAGTCAACCCCCGGCGTAGTTGATTATACAAGATCCTCAATATCTGTTTCCATGATTCGTTATAATGTCATCCATGAAGAGGATGTGAGGAGTCAGGGACTGCTTGATACCGTTAAGTGGGATGAGTATAAGCTTGCTAATCAGGGACGTGAAAAGCTGGAAGTAGACGAAGATTTGTTTGATATTGTTGCAAAAGCGACAGGCATTAGTGTCGATAATATAGCGATTGTTGCATACAGCGAGAATGTTTTCATGGATAAAGAGGGTTCCGGAATTGGCGCAACGGATATTATGCAGATTATCCTTATTATCGTGATTCTGGCATTGCTGGCATTCGTTGTTCTCAGAAGCATGCGTGGTGAGAAACATGAAGAGGAAGAAGAAGAACTTTCGGTTGAGAGTTTATTACAGTCTACTCCTGAAGGACAGCTTGCGGATATTTCCATAGAAGATGAGTCTGAGACAAGAAAACTAATCGGTAAGTTTGTAGATGAGAATCCGGAGGCGGCGGCGAATCTGTTGCGTAACTGGCTGAATGAGGACTGGGGGTAGGAACAATGGCGAAATCTGAAGAAAGAATTACCGTTCTACAGAAAGCGGCTATCCTGCTGATTGCCCTTGGACCGGAAAAA
>CAMWMM010000505.1 GCA_947175285.1 uncultured Lachnospiraceae bacterium | reverse complement strand
TTCTATAAGTATTTCGCAGTTCTATTCCAATTTTACCCATCTCACGCTTTTCAGCAAGGTTTATATTACCGCCAACGATAAACATATTTTTAGGACGAAAAGGCTTTTCTCCTATTTTCTTAGGAAATTTCTCTAACTTCTCCCAAGACGTATTTCTGATTTGTCTGATTTCAATCCCTAAATCTTTTGAAATCATTTGCTCCATTTCTGTTTTCATAAAATTCATCTCCACTTGATGATTGCCGTACAATTTCCAGTATACATATTTATTTAAAATATATTCATAAAACAACAATAATTGCTTATCTGTCACAATAACTTTTAAGTGATATAATGAAATATATCACTTAAAAGTTTACCACTTAATTATATCATGGACAAGCATATATCTTTGTTTTTTCGCATTTTCAAGTTATTAATCTTCATTATAACATGTTTTTCGACATTTTCCATCATTTTATTTTGTCCTCACCGGAATCCAGATTTCACTCCGATAATCCGGCGCATTCACATCTCCGTTGTCATACCACTCAATATCTGCATTAAATGCTATTTCATAATCCGGATTGCCCGGCAACCATTCTTTATAAATCTTCGTATTAATCGCCTGTAAAGCAACTGGCATCTTTCCATAGCATTTAAATTTCGCCCATTCCATATCCGGGAACGAATAAAGGCTCATCCCCTCTGGCACGGCTCCGCCATGATATGCGCCTGCAATCAGATAGCGGAATTTTCCCTCTCCCAAATCATCAATACATATGCCATATTCTCCGATATTGTATTCACACAGAGCCTTTTCAAACTCTGTTTCCGGCTTCTTTTCCCCAAATACAACACTGTCGTACCTTTCCTTAAATTCATCCCAATATTTCGGTAAATCTTCATAAGAAGATTCGGACGGAAACTCCCGTGCCAGTCCAATTACCTGAAAGTTGCTCATTTTCTCTACAATATAATCCATTTCATTTCCTCCTTGAATTGACATACTGATTTTTAAAGGCAGAAAAGTACGTATTTTACCGGTATCCTTTTTCACTTGAGACGGCGAAATTCCATGAAAACGGCTAAATGCCTTTGTAAAACTCTCCGGCGTATCATAACCGTATTTATAAGCAATATCAATCACCTTTTCCCTTTCTGTCAGAACATCCAGCGCGGCAAGATAAAGTCTTCGGCAACGCATATATTCACTGATGGAATACCCTGTCATGATTTTAAAACTTTTCGCCAGATAAAACGGGGAAATATGCACTTCTTTTGCCACATCCGGCACCTCAATATTCTCTAACATATGTCTTTCCATGTAATCTACGGACTGCCGCAAACTCGTAATCCACTCCATTTTATCCCAACGCCCCTTTCCTCATATTTCATGATAAGTCCCTTGCTAAAAACATACTTTTTCTGTCTTTTATACCAGTTTATCAATTCTGATAAATCGTGTCCTGTCATTTACAGTCTGAATCTGTCCGGCGGATTAAGAAAAATAATAAAAACACATCCGCACCAAGCCACGCCGCCACTTCTCCCCAATATATGCCTGTATTTCCTATGATTCGGGTCAGCCAGAGCGCACATACGATACGCATAAAAACCTGTATCAGGCTGGAGAGCATCGGTATAACGGAATTGCCCATTCCCTGTATGCAGGCACGAAGGATGTAGAGTATATATAAAAAAGGAAAAAAGACGGCAAGTACGCACAGAAAATGATAGCCTGTCAAAAGCGCTGCTTCCGCCGTGCCCTGCTCCGCTTTGATAAAAAGTCCTAATATCTGTTTTCCTCCGATAACCATAATAAGCGACATCAGCGCAGCGGTTATGCTTCCTATTTTCAATGCGGAAGCAAGTCCTGTACGGACTCTTTCTTTTTTCCCTGCGCCGATATTCTGTGCCGTATAAGTTGAGATTCCATATCCGTAAGAGGACGCTGCAATTTCTAATAACCCGTATAACTTATTTGCCGCCGTATATCCTGCTATAAACAATATTCCAAAACCATTGACGACTGACTGCACCATAAGCCCGCCCACTGCGGTAATGACATTCTGAAATCCCATCGGAATACCCAGTTTTATTTGTTCTATAAACATTTCGCGGCTCCATTTCCGATTGTCACGCTCTACCCTTGCCTGTCTTATTTTAGAAAGCGCCAATGCGCAATAAACGGCGGAAGCAAGCTGTGCAAGCAGTGTCGCAAAAGCTGCGCCTGCAATCCCCGTCTCCAACCAAACCACCAAAATGATATCAAGTATAATATTCCCCAAAGACGCTGTCATCATCGCCCGCAGCGGCGCAGCGCTGTTCCCAAATGCGCGCAGAATGCCTGCCAGCATATTATAGGCAAACGAAATCGGAATGCCCATGTATAGAATTTTCAAATATAAATATGTCATAGGAAACAATTCGTCCGGCGTGTGAAGAATCCGCAGCATCGGCGCAAGAAGCATTTGTCCGAATATGGTAAAAAGGAGCGCTCCGCCTATGGACAGGCAAAACGCATGAAAAATCTCTTTCTGCACCATATCCTCTCTTCCTGTACCGAAATATTTAGAAACGCCGATGGAAAATCCCTGCGTCATCCCCTGAATCAAGCCGAACATCATAAAGGTGAGCCACTCTGACGCACCTAATGCGGCAAGCGCATGAACGCCCAATTTCTGCCCCGCAATAATAGTATCTGCAAAGGTGTATGCCTGCTGAAACAGATTTCCGCATACAAGCGGCAGGGAAAAGCGGAGCAAAAGAGAAGCCGGACTTCCCTCCGTCATATCCAGAACCTTTGCTGTGTGCTTATTCCTGTCCTGTCTGCTCATGTTCCGCCACACCGTCCTGATATAATAATGCAAGCCCTGCTGTCGTTAGTCCTGCCAGATAATCCTCTTTATAATTTCTGTCAAAAACCAGTTCCGGCCGTGCATATTCCGGCAGATATCTTTGACAGCCCTGCGTAATCTCCTGCCACAGCCCGTCACTGTCCGGCTCCAAATAACATATCACGGAACGCGGATTCAATACCGTACATACACAAGCAATTACTTTTGCCATACATTCTCCCTCCGATGCCTGCGAAAATCCGTCTAAAGCAATATTCTGTACATTCTTTTCTCCATACAAAGGCATAAACCCGACTTCACCCTGAAAACCACTGAATCCACATACCGCTATGCCATTGACTACAGCGCCTAATCCCGGTCCCGTATCGGCAAGATGGAGACAAACGGTCGTCTCTTCCTTTGCCATCCCCATTGCCACAATATTCATATTATTGGCTGCCATAACAGGCACTTTTGCCTGTTCATACAGTTCTTTAGCTATATTTCTTCCGACCATTCCCTCATATCCGTCCATGCAGTATACTGTGCCGTTATAGACACTTCCCGGAAGTCCCACAGCTACGGCTTTTATTTGCGTATCCGACAACAGTCTTTCCGTAAGACACTCTTTAAGAAGTGTAAAAGGCAATGCTTCCTCATCCTCCTTTTCCCCACTCTCTATCGTTTCCCCAAGAGCGTCACTAATTCGGTAGTACACTTTTTTTCCCTGTAAAAACAATAAAAGTACATGCGCATAATCCTGATTTAGCTTATATAGCTCCGCTTTACGCCCGCCCTGACTCTCTAAGTCCGCGCCAAGCCCAAGAAGCATGTTATCCCTGACAAGTTCCTCCACCACTTTCCCCACAGTCGGAAAACTTAAGCCTGTCAGCCGTGCAAGTTCCTGTTTGGTATGCGCTTTGCCATCCCGCATATATGTGAT
>CAMWMM010000504.1 GCA_947175285.1 uncultured Lachnospiraceae bacterium | reverse complement strand
CCATAATACTTTCAAATTTCTTCATATCACAGAAATATTCTAGTTTCATCATTTTCCCTCGCTGTAAGTAATTTTTATGTCGTAATGATAAAACAATTTACCTTTATATCAGTTTATTTTACCATTACATCCACAAAATGTAAAGAAGGCAAACCGTTAAACTTATCGTTATTCTTCATTAAAATAAAACTTCTCACGAGCGCCTCCCGTATACTCCTGAATGGCATTCAGAAAACGCTCTCCGTAATGCTCATATTTATTTTCTCCGACTCCTGCAACCTTTAACATTTCCTCTTTGGTAAGCGGCGCTTTTACGCACATATCCCGCAATGTCTTATCCGCAAATACAATGTATGACGGCACATTTTCTTCTTTGGCAATGATTGTCCTCAGTTCCCGAAGCTGTTCAAACAGCTCCCGCCCTCTGGGATTTAAAATATCAGAACGTCCTGTTTTCATGAAAATCTTCTTTTCTTTCTCTTTTATCTTTTGTTACTCTACCTATATCATACTATAATTCAAGTTATCTGTCAGCATTAAAAATAGCAAAATCGGTATGATTTTAGGCAAATTTGGTAATGGTTTACTTGATTCCTCAACCTATGCTATAATAAACTCAAACTTGACAGTTTGAGTTCTCAGACTTTGCAGTCTGAGCTAAAAGAATTGCGGAGCAATTCTTGATGGAATAGAAAACATACCGTACAGAGGGGTACCGGAATGGACTATAAAAATTATAAAGACTTATTGGAACGTTATAACAAACTGGATGAAAAAGATTTTGAAATTAAAACGACGAAGGAAGAACTTATACAGGGATTAATAGATATTTCCCGTGAAAAAAAGCAAATCCTGACAGACTGCAATGCCATTATTCAGGAATATGTTACAACATACGAGAAATCGCCCGAACTTGTCGATGAGGAAACTGTGAAAACACTCAAAGACTTTGCCGATATGCTCATGTCATATGCAGGGCAGATACTTGACCCTCCTATTGCATTCCGCCTATCCAAAATACTGTTTAACTACTATCAGTCTGGAGACGACCTGAATCAGACCATTCTCATGCTGGAACGCTGCACCGTACTCGATATTATTTTAAAAGAGCATTTGGAGGATTACCCCGGCACTTCTTACACTTCTATGATAGAACAATATATGGAGCGGATTGATGAGCTCTCCGAAAGAGCACAGCGCGCTTTGATAAATTGCAGGCTCTTAAGCGTTATCAACAGAAAAGATATGACATTCGGGCTGAAACAGTACCGAAAGGTGTCTGTCGAATATAAAAAAATGCAAAAGCGTATGGGCGAACAGTTTATGCAGGCACAGTACGCCATGTGTCAGGCAAACGCGCTTGCCTTTGCATTAGAAGCATGCCGCCGCGCGGAATACGCCAAAAAATGCGGCGTGGCGCTCGATGAACCGATGATTGATATCGAAAAAGAAGCGCCGTTAATGACGACGCTAAGCCGGGAACTGGAGGCTGTTCTTGCATCGGAAGATGTTCAAAGCATTATTGCCGACAAAGTTGTCACCCGTATCTACTGCGCGCAGACCGCCTATCACACCGGCGAAATTTCCATAGAAGAACTTCTTAATAAACTCGAAGAATATGCCAAACCACAGGAAGAACATAATACGATGGAGCAGTGTTCCGCACTGTTTACGGCAAACGCCTATTATATGGATTACTTATGTAAATCCGCTCAATTTGATGAACAATATGTTCTTGCAAAAAGCCGGGAAATTGTAGAACATGTTCTGGACGCTGCTAAAGGAATGGTTCATCAGTTTGGCAATTATCAAATTAATCACTGTGTTCTGATGTTAGTCAATTCCGCTTCCAACATCATTGATTTTAACGACTTTAAAAGCACGGTATTAAACGCTACCGTCTATGCCAACAAAGCCTTATATGTCCATACGATGATGGTGAAAGAAATCTGCGTCGTTCTGTTAACCTACATACTCGAACACAATCCGCAGTATTTAGACGGCGTTGCCGGATACAGCTCCGAGTATTGCCAAAACCATAAACAGCAAATCATATCATTAATGGAAAACTGCGCCCTTTTCCACGACATCGGAAAATACTTCTGTCTCGATTATGTTTCCAATTCCTCCAGAAGACTGACCGATGACGAGTTTGAAGTTATCAAGGCACATCCGGCAAACTTTTCCAACATTTATCACGGCAAAATGAATCCGGAAGTGGAATGCATCCATGATTGTGCCCTGATGCACCATGTATGGTATAACGAGAGCGGCGGCTATCCCCGCAAAAAACACACCAAAAACAAACCCCTTGTCAATATATTGAGTATAGCGGACAGTATTGACGCCGCAACCGATAACATCGGCAGACCTTATGGATTAGGAAAAACACTTGACCAGTTAATGGAAGAATTTGACTCTGCAAAAGACACCCGCTACTCCGAATATATCGGCGAACTGCTCCACATACCGGAAGTGAAGCAGAAAATAGAAGATATCCTTCTGGAAACACGCAAGGATATTTATTATCATATCTACCAGACACAAGCATCTGCAAAAGATGATTTGGAGAATCCGCATGAATAAATTACTGTTATTGGAAGATGATGAAAGTTTAATAGACGGATTAAGCTATTCTTTAAGTAAAAATTCGTTTACTGTCGAAGTTGTCTGTACCCTGAAAGAAGCGCTTAGCCGCCTGCCGGAAATAGAATCCTACGACCTGCTGCTTCTTGATGTTACACTGCCGGACGGAACAGGTTTTTCTTTTTGTGAAAAAGTAAGAGAACGTTCTTTACAAATACCCATTATTTTTCTGACTGCCTCCGATGAAGAAGTCAATATCATAAGAGGGCTCGACTGCGGAGGTGACGACTATATTACAAAACCTTTCCGGGTCGGTGAACTCTGCTCGCGTATCCGTGCTCTGCTCAGACGTTCCAATCTCACCGGACAGACACCGGCGCAAACTCCTCCGCCAAACCAGTCACCTTCTATTACATGCGGAGAGCTCACCATCGGCCTTATGAACGGAGACGCTTTTTTTCGCGGCAAATCACTGGAACTAACAAATGCGGAATACCGTCTGTTATGTCTGTTTGTGCGAAATGCCAACAGAACCGTTACAAGGAATATGATTCTGGAAGAACTATGGGACAGCGCAGGAAACTTTGTAGATGACAATACTTTATCGGTCTATGTACGGCGGCTTCGTGAAAAAATAGAATCCGACCCTTCACACCCGGAACACCTTCTGACGGTTCGCGGATTCGGCTATCAATGGAAAGAGGTTTCAGAATGAATATATATCATGACAAACATATCAAATCTTTTTATCTTTTCCTGTCTCTGTTTTCACTCCTGCTTTTTCTATCAAACGCCGTTCTATGTATAGCTTATACCAATACGGCAATGGAAAGCGGGGGTCTTTTATTTTTTATGATTGCCGATGCATTTTTGTTATCTGCCCTTCTCTTTGGCGGCACATTTCTTTTTTTTAAAAAAAGAGAATGCTTATACCAAGAGGCTGCCGATACCGTCAAATGTTATATAGACGGCGATTATTCCCGTCATCTGCCTCAGAATGAAGAGGGCACGATTTACTATGTCTTTCATCTGATAGAAGAACTTGCTACCATACTGCAATCCAAAAACGAAGCGGAACACAGGACAAAAGAATTTCTGAAAGATACCATTTCCGACATATCCCATCAATTGAAAACTCCTCTTGCCGCCTGCTCCATCTATCAGGAAATTATGGAAAAAGA
>CAMWMM010000503.1 GCA_947175285.1 uncultured Lachnospiraceae bacterium | reverse complement strand
AAAAAAATTTATTGAATATAATAAAATAAAAACTATAGAAGAAGAGGTAAAAAATGCAGAAAATCACATTTATGAATTTTAAAGGTGGCGTAGGTAAAACAACATCTGTTTGTACAATGGCAGAGTTATTAGGTCTGGCCGGATACCGCATATTAATAATCGATTTAGACCCACAGTCAAATACATCAAGAATGTTTGGCATCAAAGACGATATTGAAGAATTGAATTACGAACATCTTTTTTGTGAAAAAATGTATGCAAAAAAAAGCATGCAGGAATTTATTGTTCAGACAAACTACACAAATGTACATATGCTTCCTTCCTCTGAAGAAATGTGTGATGTTATTTACAAAATATATGATGGCACAAAAGAAAAAGTAAGTGATAAAAGCGATAGAATAGAACTAATATTTGCAAAAAACATAAAACTGATAGAGGAAGATTATGACTACATATTTATAGATACCTCACCTTTCAAGACTTATTTATCATATTGCGCAATATTGACATCCGACAAAGTCGTAACGCCCATAAGCTTAGACAATTTTTCGTATGAAGGCGTACTAAAGCTTGCTAACCTAGTCATAGAATTAAACACAAATTTCAAAAAAAATACAGAATTTATGGGTGTTTTCTTTACAAAAATAAAAAGCAAGACCTCTAATCTATTCACTGGAATGAGCGGAAGTTACCAAGAACAGCTCGGTGACCTTTTTATACCAATTGCCATAAGAGATTTAATAGCTGTAGCAGAAGCAAACACCGCATTCCAGCCACTCTTCACATACAACAGAAAATGTCCTGCACTCAATGACTATATAGAACTACTCAACTATATGGATCTGATTGACAACAAACACTATAAAAAAATGAAAAACTTATTAGTATCTAAGAAAGGAGGGGACAAATGATGGCAGCAAAGAAAAAAAGCTTTGGAGTAGGTATGGCAAGCAGCACTAAAATAACAGAAAGCAATACACTGAAAGATATGAAAGCCAAGCAGAATTTCAACTTTCAATACATTCATCGGGATAAAATTGACATCAATCCCCTGAATAAGAGATATGCTCAGGAAGACATAGAACAATTGAAAGAATCTATCCTGTCCACAGGATTACTACATAACATCTGTCTTACAAAAGATGAAAATACGAACAGATACCGATTAATATCTGGAGAGAGAAGATGGCGCGCAATCGTTTTATTCACAGAGGAAGAATACAAAACCCATTTTCCAAGCGGGATACCAAGCCACATAATGGTATTTGACAGCGAAACAGATGAAGAAATAGCACTGATTGCGGCAAATGTAGAGGACCGCGACGAAAGTCAGGAGAAAAAAAGAGACAGTATCTTAAGATTAAAGGAACTTTATGAACTTAAGAGGGATCAGGGAGACACGCAATACAGTAATATCAACAAAATGATTGCCGAAAAAACAAAGATGTCTACACGGCAGGTAACAAAATATACGAATACGGCCAAGCTCATTCCAGAACTGCAGGAATTGTTTAATAAAGAAAAAATCAAAATAGATGACGCCTCCAATTTTTCCGTGTTATCAGAGGAATCCCAAAGAAGAATACTGGAAATCATACAGCGGGATGGCGGAGTAAATTCAGAAAATCTGAAAATCATAAAAAAACAGGAAGCAGAAGCAAAAGAGCTTCAAAAATCACTCGCTCAAAAAGAAGATGAGTTGAGAAAAAAGGAAAGTCTGATCGATGAACTTACAAAACAAGTAGAGAAACTCGAGCAGAAAAGTGTATCATCGCCTGATGATATTATAAAAGATGAAATCAGCGAATTAAAGGAAGCAAAGGAAAAAGCCGAAAAAGAGCGTGCAAATCTTCAGGCCAAGATTGAAAAAATGGAAGAAGATAAAAAGCAGCGGGAACAAAGAAACATTGAAATTACAGCAGACGAATTAAGGAGAATTGAAACAATAGCAAAGCTCGAACAGACAATAGAACAGTTCGAAAATTCGTTTAATATATTAAAAACAGGAAAAAACATCATTATTCAAGACGAAACCCTGCGCTCCAAAATTGAAATACTTGCAAATCGGTTTAACGGTCTCTTAAACAAATAGACAAATATCCAAGGACATGATTTCCGCACAATTCATATCCTTGGATATATTTCATATCCGTTTCCCCATCATTCCACATCAGACAGCTTCATCTGAACATTATTGGCTAATATCAGATTTTCAAATTCGTCCATATCACCATAATCCTGTTTTTCGAATACCTCCCATTTTTTTGTCCTGGAAATCTTTGTATAATTCTCCTTAATTGCAGAGATCAAAAAACCAACTACATTTTCAATATTTCCCGCGTTCTGATATAGTTTGACTGCATTCTTAATCTTATCAATATTATAATCAGATGCCTCTGCGATCGCCTTTAAATCCTTTGTCTTGATAACCAGCGGCATGATCATCCTCATATCATCCAGAAAATCTTCAATTTCTTCTGCAGTCTTTTTCTTCAATTCCAAGACTGGGATATCCTTTAACAGATCCACATGAAACTCGATATCTACAACTCTGCCTCTTGCCCCTTTACCAAGAATATATTCAACATGGATATCTGTCTTTTCATTAATCTCTTCCACAGAAGGATCCAATACTCTTGTTTTAAAGTCCTTCCAAGTATCATATTTTACCTTCCTGTCCTTCGTCTTTCCTTCATCGTCCTTTTTTAATATATCGTAGGCCTTCTTATATGTATCCATAGTCGGATTTTCGGAATTAAACAACTTGATGACTTTCTCATCTTTTGCGTCAAGTACCCCAATCGTAAATTTCAATTCTAGCAAATCCAGACGAAATTGAAATTTATCAGTCCTCTGTTCGATCGGAACATATCTGGGATAATAACATTTACTTTTTAAGATCTCATAAAGCCTATAGCTGTAATTTCTAGTGAATCGAAGCATTGTAGGAAGATTTAACACTGTAAAATTGTCCTTTAGCTCTATCACATAGTTCCGTATATTGGGATTAAACTCAAAATAAAGATCGCTGTCATTATAATTGATTGTATGATATATATTTTCTATATGAAAATGCTTTTTACTGTCATTTTGAATATAGATTGCCAATAAATGAAGACTGTTTGCAGCTTCTAATAGCTGCCTGTAAATATTTCCATCATCAATAACACTGTTCCCATCCTTATCCTGCTTTGCCAGAAGCTTTCTGAGTTCACTTTTTGTTATGGTTACACTCATTTTTCCGCCATTTTCAAAATTTTCCCTCAGTCTGGATAACGAAATGGCAAACAGTTTTTCGCTGGTCAGAGACATTTTATATTTTGCTTTTATCAGATAATTTGACTTTCTGTATGTACCTAAGTCTGCGTCATATGTAGTAGCTGCAATTCTATTTTCCATCGTCTACCTTCTTTTGTGAAGTATTTTTGCGGTTACAGGTTTATTCTGCCATTATACAGGAAATAATGCAAGTAGAATAATTTTTTGAACAGCGATAATTACCCAAAATATTCTGTGTTTTTGTCCCTTTCTGACTGTATTTTTGTCCTTTTCTATATTTTTTTTAGTGTTTTTCTATGACTCGCAAAGTCAATACATATCTTCATTTCTTTCCAGTAACAAAAAATATTTTCCCGACAAATACAAGCATTTCTACCCTCCTAACTGTATTTTTGTCCTTAAGTAACCATATAAGTCATCTCTAAAATGCAATTTGTTCTCAGACCGATATAGTCAATATCGTCAATTTTACTAAATACTGACAATATTAT
>CAMWMM010000502.1 GCA_947175285.1 uncultured Lachnospiraceae bacterium | reverse complement strand
GCCTGATAGGAAATATGCAGAAAATCAGCAAGGTCCTTCTGCGTAATATTCCTTTCTTTTCTATAAAAAGCTATTCTTTTACCTATTTCTTCTTTATTCAGCATATGCGCTCCTGCCTTTCCATAAGTGCAGTTTTGGTTCATTTCAAATATATCATACCGATATCTATGGGAACAATAAACTATTTAGCGAATCGTTTCCCCAAATATCAACTATGGGTCGAACAGCCAAATACCAACATTCCACATCTTTGCGGCAATATAAAAGGACGCTTCCCTGTTTTATCAGGAAAGTGCCCTCTAATTCAGAATCTTTATTTTTATATCACTGCATGGTCATATCCCCATGAAGCCACTTTCCGCTCAAAAAGCGCACTGAAAAAATGGCTGCTCTGACAATCCAGTCTACGAATATTCCAATCCACACTGCCATCAGTCCGAAGTGAAATACCCTCACAAGGATGATGCAAAGCGCCACGCGGCATCCCCACATACTGCTGACGGAAACTATCATCGAAAACTTAACGTCACCTGCCGCCCGAAAACCGTATGGCAAGCCAAATGCCCCCACCCATGCCAACGGTTTTACAATCGTCATTGCCGTAACCATCTCTAAACACATTTTTGCCGCTTCGGGCTCCATGCTGCTAATCCATGTCACCGGCTTCGTAATTGCAAGCACGAAAAGACATGATATCAGTACTCCTATCCATGCAATGCCCATCAGCTTTACGATATAATACTTTGCTTCCTCTGTCCGGTGTGCGCCAATAGCCTGACCTACCACTGTCATAAGTCCGATACCCACGCTGTTACTGAAAATGCCGTTTACCAGTTCTAAAATATCTGTCATTGCCTGTGCCGATATTGCCACCGTTCCCAGTGTTGAAACCGTGGATTGAACCGCAATTTTTCCGAACTGAAACATACCGTTTTCAATTCCCGCAGGAACGCCTATTGCCATGATTGACAGTATAAGCGGTATATCAGGACGGATTTTCAGATAATCTCTCACCACGATAGTCTGTCTTGGTTTTCTTAAACAGTAAAAAATCACGATTGTGCTGAACATTCTTGACAAAAGTGTTGCAAGAGCCACTCCCGCTGCTCCCCACCTAAAGACATAGAGAAACAATGCGTTTCCTATAACATTTATCAGATTTGAAATAATAGATACTTTCGTTGGGAACTTAGAATTACCCGATGCCCTGTAAAACGCCGCCCCCGCGCTGAACAACGCTAAAAAAGGATAAGAAAGTGCCGTTATCAAAAAATAAATCAATGCATTTTCCATGACAGAAACTTCCACCGCTCCGATGTATCTGCGCAGAAGCCATTCTCTGCCTAAAACACAAAATACCGTAATAGAGAGCGAAATCAAAAGCACCGTAAGTACGACCTGTTCTGCGGATTGATTGCTTTTCTCTTTATTTCCGCTGCCGATATAACGCGAACAGACAATTACCGCCCCTGACGCCATTGCCGCGAAGATTTGTATGACGAGGTTGTTTATTGAGTCCACAAGCGCCACTGCCGACATTGCTTCACTTCCAACTGTCGAAACCATCATGGTATCCACAAGTCCTATGAGTGAGTTCAAAAACTGCTCTATCACTATCGGCAGAATCAGCCAAAATAACGTTTTGTTGTCAAACAAGAGAGAATTTTTGTCTATCCGGGTTTTATCGTATAGTTTCATTTTCAAGTCACTCACCAAACTCCCTCCGCATCTTTCGGCAAATCCCTGACATGCCGCAAAAATGCCGCTGCTGCCTCTCCCTCTTTTTTATCATAAGTATACGATAAGTGTTCAGCCACGTACTGCGCTTCCGCATCAAATAAATCACACATAACAAAAACCGCTCTCCAGGCATCCTCGATATCACCGCCGAAATATGTCCGAAGATAATCCTGATACTCTTTCTCATCCAGCCACCGATACAGATACTTTGCGGACTTTCCGACACTGACGTGAAACTCTGTTTTGATACCGACTTTCCATGAAAGCATCTTTTCCAACTGCTTGCGAACCACAAAATTTGTCATATCCTGAACATACGGCATTTCCCCGCGCCACAATCCTTTGGCAATATTATTGCTGCACCACCAAAATTCATTGGTACATGCCTGAAACTGTGCTTCCGAAGGTCTTTTCACATGATAGTCCTCATCGGTTGGCTCCGGTATATTGGGCAGAATATTTTCCTTATCCAACAATATCCTGCAAAGCTTATCATCATGAATATGCTCTTTCGCATAGATGACAGTTTCCACATGTAAATCAACCCTGACGCCATCGTCAAACTGCATCAGCCATCCGTAACTGTTTTCTTTATCACTGGGATAATCCGGACTTTCATCAGGATACTGCATATACAGGATATTGCCGAATTGACTAATCCAGTCACCGTCCTCAATGAAAGACTTCGTCTCCGACACAACATACACGACGTCATAATCCTGAAAAATATCTTTCGGTACATTTTTGTTTGTCCTCGAACCGTTCATGTACACTGCCCGAATCCTGTCGTCCGCATTTGCAATGTCTGTCAATAACTTGTACATTTCTGCTTCACTGCGCATCATATTCCTCCTCTATTACCCTATCACTTTTTATAAATCCAAGTTGGCGGTCGTAATACCAAATGACTCCAGTTTTGTCTTTAATATCTTTAATGGGTATGAGTGACGAACAATTTAAAGTATATAATGCCTTAATATACTTTGTTGATGAGTTAAAAAACATTCTTGCAAACAATAAAGAAATAAATTGAGAAAAATTAAAAAACAGCCACAATATACGTAACTACACTGTTTGCAGCTGTTTTGGGTATTCGTTGATATATGTGCTATGTTTAGTCTTCAAGTGTTTGCTGTAAATTATCAGCCACTTTTTGCAACTTATCTTTTTCTTTGCCGTCCGGCATATTTTCGAGCACTTCTTTGATATCATCTAAAACGAATCTGACAAACCCTTTGAATTGACTATCTGTCATGCCCATGCAATCACCTGCTTTCTTGTGGCTTATATTGTTACAATATGAGTATATCACACCTAAAATGCAAAGTCCATTTTTTTAATTATCTTTGTATTATAATGTACCCTCATATCTCCGTCTGCACAATTTTTCCATACTTTCTTTCATCCTGAAAAATTCCGTAAATATACGCTGGACTCTCTAAATATAAACCAGTCTCCTCATTCTGCAGTTTTTCAAAAGTTTCTGAATTATAAAATATATCCATAGCATTATCATACTCTATTTTTAAATCCTCTGTCATATAGCTGATGATATCTTGGATATTGTATTCCATTAACTGTTCTGCTTTACTCATCTATTACACCTACTTTCTTCAATAAACGTATCGCTTTCCGTTCTGATACTGTCTAAAAACACTACAGCACACCTCCGTTTTTTTCACATATCAATAACATATCTTCAACCACATCTTCAAATGACAGGGTATGCTCGATTTCGTAATTTTCCTTAATAAATTGAATCGCTTTATACTGATATAAAAACTGAAAAGCGGCTTTTATTTTCATATTATATTTTTTCGCAAATTCGCTTACACAAATGACAGTATAATCAATCTGTTTTTTTTGCTCTGTCATGAAATCCCTCTTTCCATATAAGCAATCCTATATTCATTGTTTCGCAATATATTTTCTTAATTATACAAAAATAATTCGGGCCCCCGCGCGGCCGCCCGGGTTGTGGGTGGAGGGGGGCGGGGGCGGGAGAGGTGGGGGGTTTGTGTGGGAAGCGTGGTGGGCGGGGCAGAGGGAAGG
>CAMWMM010000501.1 GCA_947175285.1 uncultured Lachnospiraceae bacterium | reverse complement strand
TAAATGAGTAAAACGGCGCAGGAATGACAACTGAATATGGATATGTTATTCCTGCCAGTTTACGGTAAGAATAAAATGCCCGTTAGTACGGGTGTTTTATTGTTGGCGTAAGCAGTAATGCAGAAGCGCATTGAAAGCAGGCTGATGATTGAACGAAATCTCAAAATGTAAAAAATGAAGGTAGTGTCAAACGGTTTATGAAAAAACTGCCCTCTTTCTGCCTCTTAGAGACCATTATATTTGTGCTTCGCAAATCCCTGTCAAGCCTGAAATTAACGGGCTTTCAGCCCGGGCTTGACAGAGATTTGGAAGCAAAATAACTGATCACTAAGAGGTAGAAAGAGGGGGTAAAGGCACCGAGAGGCTGAAACCCTTGAATTTACTGGGTTTGAGACAATTTTCAGGTATTAGACTTGACACTACCAAAATGAAACAGAGGAGAGAATAAATGAGAGCAGAGGAAACGTTACAATTCATGATGGATTTTTATCCAGAGGTATATCCGACAGGAAAATACTGTCTGAACCATTTATTCTGTTCCATTGGGAGCGGATATGAATGGTGGAAAGGAGAGCTGGTTGACAAAACCTGCAAATTCAGCAAAAGATACAGGCTTGTCGAAACTATCGAAAAAGTGGGACCGCGTAATGAAGAATACTATCAGGCACGTTTGGAGATGGAAAAAGAGATTAGGAAAGAAAAAGGAGACAGCTATCGGATTACACCCCACAATATCATATATAACTTTGAGTGGAGTACGCCGAGCAAGAAGTATTCGTATATTTACCATTATCCCAAGAATATCAAAGAAGACTGGCTTGCGCTTTTAAAGGAATGTGAGCAGATGCTGATAGAGGAAAGGATTATCCATGGTGATAATCAAGTAGAAGGGCTGGAAGAGCTACAGGAGAAACAGAGTGGTGGGATACAGATGGTATAGCATCTATACTTGTTTGGATACAGATAATGCAGATTAAATGATTCTGCTAGACAGAATCAGGGAGAGGGAGGAATTAATGGATTTTTTGATTATATTGGCATTAAAGTATGCACTTTTCACCGCTTCACTATTTTTAATTGGTGTGCTTATGCAGTGCTTTTTCAATGAAGAGAAAGAACATTATGAAAAAGTCTAATACTTGAAAGTGTTAAAAGAATTAACAAAATGTAATTAAAGAAAATTGGGTTACAAGTGCAGAGAATATGCTTTAACGAAAGAACCCATTGGATTCAAATAATGATAAATTGCAGTGATAGATTTAAGAACAAAAGGTTTTGGTCAATTCTGTCCCTTGTTTAATTAGGTTAAAAGTGGTACGCTAAATATAATAAATGTCGAAATTTAGCAAAGAAAGTTGTTTTCTGCACAGTGATATTTAAAGGTATCAAAAAAGTATAAATATTGTAATTATTTGCAGAACTTAGCAGTAGTAGTTATGTTTCATGTTGAAGTGCGTTGGTGAGAAGATAATTTAATAGATATATGTTGTATCATATAGAAAATATGTGAGGCAAGCATAATATTTTTGCTAGTATTTACATATATGTGTGCTTTGTTGTAGGGGAAATATTTCTTGTTATAAAACCTGAATTGTGCAAAAATTAGCGTCGACAGACCATAAACAAAGTAAAATTGTAAAATGAACAAGCTTTATTTTGCTATTTCAACAGTAGCAATCTGTATATAAAGCTGATGCAATATTATAGTGTGAATTTATATATGATATTTAATGAATTTATTTTCTATTTGTATACGTTAAAGTATACGTTAAATGTAGCGTATACAAATAACTGAAAAAAGTAAGTTATTTTTAGTGTAGGTATTGAATTGTACCCCTTGTCAAGGACATTTTTCATTTTTAGTATCCGTCATTTTGGACACACCACCTTTGGCACCCGCATGACTGGACATAAGTCGTTGTTACAGTTTTAGTACTCCATTTCTTATAGTTTATAGTTGTCATGTGTATTGGGGATGTACAACATCAAGGTATCGGCAGCTTCCGCCACCCTTGACAGTTCCCCAAAGGGATGTTGTCAGTTGCTCACCGACGGCGACGAACTCAGGAACAGATTTCATGGTATACCCTGTGTGCTGTCCCCAGTCTCTGTTCACGTTCCGGTTGTAGCCGTGGTACGGCTTTGTTTCCGCCCAAGTTCTTCCGGTTTCTTCTGGATGGCCGGGACTGCCGGAGGGACAGGTATTTTTACCGGATACTCACCGGTAATGCAGAACTGGTAGTATTCGTTTGGTGACAGCTTTGCAAGGTGCCATTGATAACGGTCATTGTTGTAATAATCAATGTAGTCGTCAACGGCTGCTTTTACCTGGCTGAATTCCGTGGCATCCCTGAGCTTGTCACGGATGTGGTCCTTCATATGGCCAAAGAAGCTTTCCTGCGGGGCATTGTCCCAGCAGTTGCCTTTTCTGGACATGGACTGGCGCAGGTTCTTATTATGAAGGATTTCAATAAAGCGATAGCTTGTGTAATGACACCCCTGGTCGCTATGCAGGATCGTCTCCTGGTTCAGGGATACACCATGGTCCCTGATCAGGATATTGACTGTTTCCAGCACAAAGTCTACTTCCAGGGTTGCGCTGACCACATAGGCCAGTATCTGTTTTGTGTATGCGTCCAGTATTGTGGACAGGTAAGCAAAGGTGCCGTTGTACGGGAGATAGGTGATGTCTGTAAGCAGCACTATCCTGGGTCCGTAGCTTTCGAATTCGCGCTGCAGCAGGTTCTCTGCAACATTGCTGGTCTTGAGCGCTTTAGCCATGCGCCGGTAGGCGTTTGCCCTGCGTACCGGGCAGATGAGGCCGAACTTCTTCATGAGCCGCCGGATCTTCTTTAGGTTCATGACCACTGGCGGATCCATATGGAGCAGATTCATATAGATGCTCTCCGCACCTTTCTTGTAGCCTCGTACTTTGTAGGCTTCAAGAATAAGTGCGAAATCCCTCCGGTCCTGTTCCTCAGCCGCTTCACGGACTGGTGCGGCTTTTACCCAGGCGTAGTACCCGCTGCGTGAGACACCGGCTGTCTTACACAGTTCCCTGACAGAGAGCCTGTTCTCACTGGACTTGATCGTCTGGTCGATTATCTCAAATACACAGGAAGAGTCGTTCATAAGCAATGCACCTACTTCCTGGTAGTTCTGATTGAGGAAATTTTTTTTAGGAACTCGATCTCCTGCCTGAGATACTGGACTTCGTTCTGAAGCTTTTTGACAGTTTCCTCTGTGGTCTTACAGTCGATGTCGGCGGAAGGACTCTTCTTCAGGGAGCCCTCATGGAGTCCTTCTTCGCTGTAATGCTGGCCTTTTATGGTATGGGCAATCCCCCAGATCCGTTCTTTACCAAGTACATCTGCAGGATAGCCGTGTTTTTCAAGGATCTGGCGGGGAATTTCCCCTGCCTGGTATTCCTTCCAGAAGAGCTCTTTAAACTCTTTTGTAAAGGAGAGGATATGTGGCGTAACTGCGTAAGTATAAGGATTGTTCCGCAGCATCTCCACTTCTTCGTTAGTGAACACTTTCTTGCTCATGGTACTCCTCCTGTTCCAATAATAGAGTACCACACTTAAGCCGATGTGTGTCCACTATATAGGATAAAAGATTTCAGTGGGAACCTCCTGTGTCTAAAACGAAGGGTAGACAGAATCAGGATGAGAATTTGTGTCTAAAATGCGGGGAACTAAAAACGTTTGGTGTCCACTGTCTTGGGTATATTATATATAACTCACAACTGTGCGTTAAATAAGACTGAAAATCGTGAATTATGACAACTAAATTTAGTAAATTGC
>CAMWMM010000500.1 GCA_947175285.1 uncultured Lachnospiraceae bacterium | reverse complement strand
AAGATTCCCGAGCAGTTTTTGATCCATTGCATTTCCACAGGAAATAATCACATCGACATTGACGTCCTTTAATGCGCTAATGCATTTATTGTAGAAATCAGGTCGGTCATTGATAACGGTTCCCATAGAAATATAGACGAGCGGACGCTCTTTTTTCTTCTCAGGCATAACCTTTGAAAAAACAGACGGACCGACAAAAGTATAGTGCTCAGAAAAACTCTCCACATATGGTTGGAATTTTTTTGAAGTATATACAACGGAATCCGTATTATTGTCGCTCTGAACAAGGGAAAGGACGTTTTTTACATGATAACCGTAGGGCTCCAGTTTTTTTAGTTCTTTAGAGATTCTCGGGAGTCCGAAAACTATGTCTGCCAGCTCTTTTGGACTGTTTTTCATGTATTGTGAAGACATCTGATTGAAAGCAAAGGTGCTGGTGGATACGACCATCGGTACATGATGTTTCCATGCGCTTAATTTTCCCCAGAAGCAGACGGAATCTGTATAGACCACATCCGGCTGAAAAGATGCAAATTCCTTATTCAGAAAAACGTCCATGCTAAGTGTAATGCGAATATCCTGTATTGTCATTTCAGTAGTGGAGACGTTTTTTAAACCGGCTTCTTCCTGCTTACTCAGTTCCGGCAGGAATGAATCACAGGATATAAAGTTTGCACCGGTGGACTTAATCTTTTCTTCAAATTCGTTGAAAGAATAGAAACGGACTATATTCCCACGCTGCACAAGTTCAGCGGCAACAGGCAGCATCGGGTTAGTGTGACCATGTGCAGGTATGCAAAAGAATGCTGCTTTCTTCACTCCTCATCCCCCTCCTTTCCGTTAAAAGCAATGCCAAACAGTTCGGCAAATGCTCCCTTGGGCGGAATTGCAATGCCTCGCTCTTCGTCACCAAGAAGGAGGAGTGTATCTCCCGGTTTAATCCCGAATATATCACGTGCTTGTTTTGGAATAACGATCTGTCCTTTTTCTCCCACTGTAGCTGTCCATGCGTATTTTCCTTGTGGCGCTGTCATTTTCTCTTCCTCCGTTAGTATGATTTGTATAACTAATCATACTTTCAATAACAAAAATTGTCAAATAAAACAGCATGAGAAAAAATACTTGTAGGTCATACATAAACATGGTATGCTTTGAATATAGTAAAACGGCAATACGTCATAGTTTTGGTCTGGGCGAGAGCTCTTTGGATAACCGCAGGCGGGAAGAATTTCCCGCCATTTCTAATAATGAGAAATTAAGTAGGAGAATACATTATGATAAGTAAACGTGTATCAATTAGTGCTGTTATTTTGACAATAATAATGACTTTTATGGAAATGACAGCATTACCTGCGGCTTTGTTCTGCAATATACAAATAAGGGATATAGAGCCAATTTATTTTTCTTTAATGATAAATTTTGCAATAGCCTTTGTTTTATGTTTTATATGCAAGAAAACTATAATAAAAGAATGGGATTTTGGATTACAATTTCAAGGAATTGGGAGCGGTATAAAAAAATATGGTATATCTGCGCTTGCAGCTACACTTATTGTTGGAGTTTCCTTTTGTATAGGACTTATGCCATTTAATAATAAACCAACAACATGGAGAGTTTTAATAGAGGGTATTGTGTATTATATCGGTGTTGCAATAATGGAAGAACTTTATTTGAGAGGATTATTGCAGAATATCATCGAAAAATGGTTCGGAAAGCAAAAAAATGCTGCATTATACGCAATTATTATTTCATCTGTATTGTTTGGACTTGGGCATATTTTCGGTGCGCTTAGTCAGCCGGTTATAACAATTATATGTAAAGCTGTCTGGGCTGCTGCATTAGGTGTTTATTTTGGAGCAGTTTATGTTAAAACCCGAAATTTATGGATACCAATTATCCTACATTTTATTGTAGATTTATGCGGTATTCCATTTTGCTTTTCTAACAGTAATCAATATCCCACAATCGCATTAATTACTTGTTTAACAGTGTATCTATTATTAGGAATATATGGTATAATTATCTTACGGAATAAAGATTTTGGCAAAGCATAGAGATTTTTCCTTTTAAAAGAAAGGTTAGGTGCAATCATGAATTTCCAGAGAAAGACAAAGTTAATTACCATGATTATACTTTTGGCGCTATTTCTGTTGTCTGCTCAGAGATTTGCTATTGGGGCATATGCAGCCCAGCCAATATCTGATGAAAACAGAACGGCGTCGATTGTTCATGAAAGTGCAGATATTCTTTATTACGAGGATGGGAGTCCTTATATTCATGATATATTAACGAACAATACGGATAAACGCATTATTGAAACAGAGTATTGTATGTTAGCTTATAACGAAAAGGGTTCACCATTAAAGCTGCATTGGAATTTCCTTGACAGCAGTGCGGAAAGTAGTTATGAGAATCTTGTTCGGACAAAGACAAATATTTTACCAAATCAAACAGAAGATTATCATGGTGGTTGGTCATTGTATGACGGTGAGCTAATGGAAAATTTGCCAAAGGATGAAAATGGTGAAGTTGCACAAGTCGCATATTCATTATTATGCCTAAAACAAGTTGTTTTCGAAGACGGTACGGTTTGGAATAATCCAAACTATGAGAATTGGTTTAAGGCTTATGTAGGGCAGGAGATAGAGGTAGACGAATTACAAAATTATTACCCGTATAAATACGATAATATTTCCGCTATTTATTGTACCACTTCATAAAATGATATTTTGATACATCATCAACAAAACCGACAGATTTATACAAGTGATATCCATTTTCCGTGGCTTTGAGTTCTACAACGCTCAGATTTTTTTGGACGGCATCAGACAGGAGTTTGTTCATTATCATTTTCGCACACCCCTGATGCCGATATGCCGGAGCAGTATAAACATTTAATACCGTTCCGGTTCTGCCGGTTATGAATGCCGGACTCATTGGTTTTTCAATTATCAGTAAAAATGCGCAGGCAATAATTTCTTCATTCTCTTTTATCACATAGCAAAAGATATTTTGATTAAGATTCTTTTTGAAATAATCAGGTAAAGCCTGCCTGATTTTCTTGATATCATCTTCGCTTAAATTGTCATAATCTTCTTTTAAATATGCCAATCTTAATTCTGTTAAGGAATCAATATCTGTAATGTCAGCATGTTTAACTATCATGAGAGACCTCCCGTAAATTATAAATTTGATTATTCATGTTCTTCCACATATTTCAGAAATTCAGGCGTCTTCGACCAGTATTTAATGCCCCAGTTTTCAAAATTCCATTCGTCCATATAATCGTTACATTCAAAATCAATATAATAAACTTCATCATCCTGTACGACAAAATTCGTTGGGAAATAATCTATATTTGTATGAGCAGCATATAGCAATACGCACATACTATGCAACTGGTCGAGGTAGGAAGACTTCATTCTATCCTGCAAAACTGATTCATAAATGGTATTACCCTCAATATACTCTTTTAGAATGCGTTCATTTTTTATATCAACGTCAATCATGGCAGGAATTTTTATTCCGATTTCTTTTAGTCGGGTATAATCATTGATTTCCGCCTCAATTTTATTACCAAATTGATAATAATCACAAGGCTCATGATGTATTTGCTTCAAGACGTATTTTTTGACTCCGTCATCAGCCAAATAAGAATATCCGCCTTTTCCCTTACCTAATAGTTTAATTATTTCGTATTCTTTTCCGTTTACAAACATTTTTTTGTCCATAATAAGTATTGTAGCAAAAATTTTATTTGTTGCCTATACATTACTGCCTTTTTTTATATTTATAGAAGTAAAAATTGAAAAAACAGGTTGAATAATATTACGG
>CAMWMM010000499.1 GCA_947175285.1 uncultured Lachnospiraceae bacterium | reverse complement strand
ATTTTCCAGATGGAGGACTTAAACAACATTCTCGTCCGCCTGACCGGAGAATACCGTTGGGAAATGTGCAAACGTATTCAGGGCGCAAGATGGAACGATGTATCAGAGCCATCCCTTACAAGCGAATACTTCGATTATATTCAGTTTTACAAGAAAAACAGGGATTTGTCCGCTGATGCCAAAGATAAAGTCAAACTCAGCATGCAGAAAGCAAAGAACAGCTACAAAGAAATGTTTATCCGGGATTACGAAGCGTGGATTCTCTATGAAGGCGCCGGCTCACCCCGCTTAAATAAAGTTGCACGTGCCATTCTGTTTGCGCACTGTCCGTTCTCCAAGGAAATCAGGGATAAGCTGAAAATCAACCCGCTCTATAAGGAAACGATGGATCGTTACGATATCAAACTTTCCCAGAAAGTCCACCATATGGACAACTTATGTCAGAAGTTAAAAAACACAGGTGTGGAAATACCGGCAGAGCTTACGGCGCAGAGAGCATACCTGCTTAAATAACAAAAAGTCAGGCTGTACAGCCTGACTTTCTATTCTTATTTTGCCACTGAATTTACAACCCCGATAAAAATCGGCACATTTGTTTCGTTTTCCACGATAGCATAGACGAATGGGCGGTTTAAATTAACATAAACTATCTTAGGCGGCTCGATCGGCTCTGCAGTATCGGCTGTAGCATAGTCCGTCGTCACCGCTCCCGCTTTTGTTCCAAGTTCGTCTACTGCGATATAAGTTTTATGATATATCCCACCAATCAGCAAATTCGTATCACTGCCATTGGCTTCTATTTTTCCAATTCCCGAAAAATCAGCTTTTTCGCCGTCAAATGCATCCGTCATTCCCATATTCTGTAGTTTATCAGAAAGTTCCGCCTCGTATTCGGCTTCAAATTTCGGCAGACTGATATGTAGTTCATCAATTCCGTCCATTCCTGCATTTGCAAGCATATCCAGAAAATGTCCGCCGCTTAGCGTATTTATATACTCTTTCGTGCTCATTCCCTCGTTAGGTAGCAGGGCGACAAAGCTGTAGCCCTCTTTATAAGGTTTAATAAAGCCTACCGCATTTTCATCTTCTATATAACTGTATTCCTCAGAATACATCATATCCGCTTTTTCTTCCCCTCCGGAAGCATTTGTAAAAATATGCTCACGAACTTGCGATGCATAATATACCCGTTTCCATTCCGCATCAAAAGAAACCGCATTCAGCAGATACATCCGCATGTCCGACGGTATCTGATCCAAAATATTCGTAATCATTCCATCCGTCTTATCCGAAACCCACTGATTGATTGCACCTATGGTACTTTTCTGAAATGCTGTCTGATAAATATCCGCATGATAATATAACGCATTCCGCTGTAAAAAAATCTCATTTACCGTAATATCTCCCGCACTTTCATCAAACCAGATAGAATTGGCAATTTTAACAGAAGCGGTATCTGTACTGACTAACCCGTCCGCCCAATTCGTTATGTTTCTGTTTAAATCGTCCATACTTTGATTCGGCGCCAATACGGCTAACATATTCTCCCTCGTATCACCCCTTGCTCCGTTTGCTGTCATGGCAAGTGCCATCAACGCCGACACAGGCGATACCATTACATTCTCATTTTCATCCGTTACATTCTCCTGCAACAGGGCAATCGCAAAATCCGCAGCATCAACACAAAATTCATTCTCAACCGATACCGTTTCCACATCAACCTCATCAGCAGTCACATTCTGCATCAAATCCACTATTTCATTTTCTTTCCCTGCCTCCTGCTTACCACAACCAATACAAGCTGTCACAACTACTATCAGAATCATAAGCCACGCAATCGTAAGGCGCAGATTTGGTTTACATAATTTTTTCATTTTCTTTTCCTCTCTCGAACTTAACTGCTTTTGTCCAAATTTTCTATATAGATTCGGGTATAAAAAGGTAGATTAAAGAAATATGATGGGCAATTACACAAAATGTCCTCGCCGTTGTCCTGCGTAGGGAGATGAGATTTTCTTGATATTCCGTTTAATGTCTAGCAATTTCAGGACACGGATGTCCTGAAAAGCCCGACCTGAGCCCGGATTGCGAATGTCGGGCGGTTGCGTCCACTCCCACAGCTTCATCGGAATATTTAGAAAATACATCTACCGAAGCCGGACACACAAGAGTCCATTTTGTGTAATCTGCCCATTAATTTGCAAAATGTACCTTTTTACACCCAAATCCTATAAGAAAAATCGCCGCCATACGGCGACGATTTTTATACAATTTTCTTTTTACGCTTTCGCTTTATCCGTAGGTTTTACCAATACCAAACAAACTGCCAATGCAACTATATAAAGCACAATCGTCGCATACAATACGCATTGGTATCCGGTCGGATTAACTGCAATATATTCTACGGTTCCGTCTGCAAGCGCATGCTCTATCTCTACCGACTCTCCAAAATGATTTACAATCCATGTAGCCAACTGGTTGCCGGTCAGACCCGCAAATCCCCATGCAGAAAGCGTGATGCCGTGAATTGCACTGATATTGCCCATGCCGTAATGGTCGGAAAGCAGTGTCGGCACATTGGAGAAGCCGCCGCCGTATCCTGCATTTACTACGAAAATCAGGCACAGTACAAGAATTATCAATAATGTATTGCCTTCGCCATTCTTAATACCGCTTGTCAGCATTACGATTGCCGTAAATACGATGGAAAGAATGAAGATAAGCTTATAAATCGTATTCCTGTCTTTCATCGTATCCGCCCATGCGGAGAATCCAAGACGTCCGCCTGCATTGAAAACAGCGGATACTGTGGAAATGATACCTGCAAAACTTGCTAAACCGATACATTTTACAATCATCTTCTCCTGTGAAATCAAAGCAAGACCACAGGTAATATTAATATAGAACATTAACCAGATTCCTATATAGTTTGTAAGCGGTCTGGTTTTCAGAACGGACATAATGCTCTGGCTCTCGCTCTTGCTCTGCGGCTCATGCCAGCTATCCGGTTTCTTCAAAAGAAGGTGTCCGACAAACATCATCACAAAGTATACAACCGCCAGAATCAGGAACATCTTATAGATACCGCCCTCACCGAGGTTATTTAACATGCTCTGCATAATCGGGCTTGCAATCGCTTTCGCTGCACCGAATCCTGCAACGGCAAGTCCTGTTGCAAGACCTTTTCTGTCCTCAAACCAAAGCATCAATGTTTTAACAGGTGATAAGTATCCTGTACCTAAACCGATACCCATAATAAAGCCATAACATATGTAAATACCAATCAGTACCAATACACTGCCCTGATGCTGTCCGCCGTAATAGATGAAAAATCCCGTTCCTGCCATACCGCAGGCGAAACATATCGACGCAATCAGAGATGACTTATGAATATCTTTCTCAACTACATTTCCAAGAAATGCTGCTGACATTCCGAGGAAGAAGATGGCAAAACTGAACGCCCATTCTGTCGCTCCTTTGGAAAATCCAATATAATCAGCAATTTCCTGACTAAAAATTGACCAACAATAAACCGTACCGATACTGCAATGAAGCAGCAAAGCGGGAATTGCCGCGCGAATCCATTTATTGGTACGCCAACCCCCTGTGTTTTTTACACTCTCTCCCATACACTCTCTTCCTTTACACTTTTAATCAATATATTTGCATATTTCGACATGAGTCCCTTACGATTCCCAGGCAAAATATGCTAATAATACTTTACACTAAACCAATACAAATTTCAATCTTATTTTTATAGGCGACAAATTTCTACCCCATTTTTCATTTTTCGCTAATATAGTGTTATTTCTTCCTAATATATTCATAGACCAAATCAAAGAAAAAATATATAGTAATATTAGAC
>CAMWMM010000498.1 GCA_947175285.1 uncultured Lachnospiraceae bacterium | reverse complement strand
CCTTAAAGCCGGCGTGCTTTTTATTTTGAAACATACACAGCAATCCCTGAACACACCAAATTTATTGCAAAAAGAAAGGGAGAACAACCAACTATGCAGAAAAAAATAACAGCAGTAATATTAAGCATTGTAATGACACTATCGTTTCTGACAGGATGCGGCAGTGCGGCTGAAGAAAAAGAAACTGCGACAGCGACAGCCGAGAAAACTCATATCAATGTAGGTTCATTAAAAGGCCCTACTTCTATGGGACTTGTTTACCTGATGGACCAATCCGATAAAGGAGAGGCTTCACAAAATTATATTTTTACAATGTCTGCAGCGGCGGACGAGTTACTGCCAAAGATGCTTTCCGGCGAGTTGGATATTGCCTTAGTGCCTGCAAATGTGGCAAGTGTCTTATATCACAAGTCAGAAGGCGCAGTTTCCGTTATTGATATCAATACGTTAGGTGTGCTTTACATGGTATCGGGAGATGATTCCGTTCAGTCTATGGCGGATTTGCAGGGCAGAACCGTTTATCTGACAGGAAAAGGCACAACACCGGATTATGTATTGCAGTATCTTTTAGAGGGAAACGGATTGACAACGGATGATGTGGCGTTGGAATATAAATCGGAAGCAACAGAAGTTGCAGCATACCTTGCGGAAAATCCGGAGAATATCGGTGTGCTGCCGCAGCCGTTTGCGACGTCAGCGTGTATGCAGAATGAAAATCTTTCTGTTGTAATGGATTTGACAAAAGAGTGGGATGCACTGCAGGGAGAGGACGGAAGTAGTTTGATAACAGGTGTTACCATTGCGAGAAATGATTTTCTTGCAGAATATCCCGAAGCAGTTGCAGCGTTTATGAACGAACATAAGGACAGTGCCGCTTATGCAAATGAAAATGTGGAAGAGGCAGCGGAGCTTGTTGCAAAGTACGGCATTATTGAGAAAGCGCCGGTAGCGGCGAAAGCGATGCCTTATTGTAATATTACTTATGTGGACGGAGCGGATATGAAGACGGCGCTTTCCGGATATTTGGAAGTTTTGTGTGCGCAGGACGCTTCTTCCGTAGGCGGAAGTGTTCCGGCGGATGATTTTTACTATATTCCATAGGAACTGTGCACAGTTTCTTTGAGAAAGGGATCATAATTTGTGACTGGAAAATTTTTTCTTCGAAAAAAACTATTTCTTCAAAAAAGTATGATTATCCTCTTCTGGCTGTGTGTCTGGCAGATTGTGGCAGTTATCACACATAATAATATTCTTCTGGTTGGTCCGGTGCAGGTGGGCAGGGCTTTCCTCAGCAATATTGCCGGAGAGGATTTTATCCGGATTACCTTATGTTCTTTTGGCAGGATTGGACTTGGTTTTTTTGCGGCTTTTTTTTGTGCGCTGTTATTGGGCGCGCTAAGTTATCGGTATGCACTTACGGAAATGTTTCTTGCACCGCTTATCACAACACTGAAGTCCATTCCCGTTGCCTCTTTTGTCGTACTTTTACTGATATGGTTCGGTTCGTCGAATTTGTCCTTTTTTATCAGTTTTCTCATTGTATTTCCCAATGTTTATGTGAATACAATAGCGGGCTTAAAAAGCACGGACAGGCAGCTTTTGGAAATGGCACGGGTATATGGCGTTTCCGGGCGGAATCTTTTTTACTTTTTATACAGACCGGCGCTTATGCCGTACTTGTTAAGCTGTTTGCGGATATCTCTCGGTATGAGCTGGAAATCGGGCGTGGCGGCGGAAGTTATCGGCATGCCTTCCTATTCCCTGGGCGAGCGTTTATATATGTCGAAAATCTATCTGGACACGGCGGGATTGTTTGCGTGGACATTAACGGTTATCTTATTGAGTTTTCTTTTTGAAAAGACAGTTCTGTATCTTGGCAGGCGGTATGCCGGGTGGAAACCGCTTCCACGGTTGGGCAGGCAGAAAAATGTGAAATCGGAGGAAGCTAAAAAGGCTGCACTTCATATTAACGGCGTTGAAAAAGCGTATGGAACACAGAAAGTTCTTGAGAATTTTTCACTTACGATGGAGTATGGCGGACATTACTGCCTGATGGCACCGTCCGGCGGCGGAAAAACAACACTTCTTAAAATTTTAAACGGTTTAGAGCAGGCTGACGGCGGTACGATAGAGGGGATTCCGGAGCATATCGGCATGGTTTTTCAGGAAGACAGGCTTTGTGAAGAGTATGATGTAATCACCAATATTATGTTAACTATGAGGCGTAGGGAAAAGGGAATGACGGCATTGCAGGTAAAAGAAGAAGCGCTGAAACTTTTACCGGAAGAGTGTTTAACAAAACCGGTTAGTGAGCTGAGCGGCGGTATGAGAAGACGCTGTGCCATCTTGCGCGCGATGCTTTCCGATTCGGATATTATCATGATGGATGAGCCTTTTACCGGACTGGATGAAGAAAACCACAGAAAAACTGCAGCCTATATTCTGAAGCGGCTGCAGGGAAGAACGCTTCTTGTTACGACACACAGAAATGAGGATGTGGAACTGCTGCATGCAGTACGGGTGGAGGTATAATTTATGGAAACAAGAGTTGCATTGCTTGGCATTATTGTAGAGGATACGGAAGAAGTCGGGAAACTGAACCGGATATTGCATGATTATGCTGAATATATTATCGGAAGAATGGGGATTCCTTATAATAAGAAGAAAATGAACGTTATCAGCATTGTTATGGACGCACCTGAGAATCAGATTAGCGCTTTGTCGGGAAAGATAGGAATGTTAAAAGGAATTACCTCAAAAGTTATTTATGGAAAGAAATGCTAGTATTTTCCGAATGTTTGTGCTATAATTTCTAAATGACTGTGACTGAGAAGCAGAGTCGATTGAAGGAGGAAATACGTTTATGAGTTTACAGGTAGAGAAATTAGAGAAAAATATGGCAAAACTGACGATTGAAGCAGCGGCAGAGGAGCTGGATAAGGCAATTGAGACTGCTTATCAGAAACAAAAAGGAAAAATCAGTATTCCGGGCTTTAGAAAAGGAAAAGTTCCCCGTCAGGTAATTGAAAAAATGTATGGGAAAGAAGTGTTTTATGAAGATGCTGCAAATGCACTGATTCCGGAAGCTTATGAGAAAGCGCTGGAAGAGTGCGAGGAAGATATTGTATCTTCCCCTAAGATTGAAGTAACACAGATTGAAGCCGGAAAGCCCTTTATTTTTACGGCAACGGTTGCGTTAAAGCCGGAAGTAAAGTTAGGAAAATATAAAGGCGTTAAAGTTGACAAGGCGGATGTGGAAGTAACGGAAGAAGAAATTAACGCGGCAATTGACAGAGAACGTGAAAATAACGCAAGAAATATTACGGTAGAGGACAGCCCGGTCAAAGACGGCGATATGACAACGCTTGATTTTGAAGGATTTGTTGACGGTGTTGCATTTGAAGGCGGCAAGGGCGAAAACTATCCGCTGACTATCGGTTCCGGTGCATTTATTCCCGGATTTGAGGAGCAGCTTGTCGGAGCAGAGATTGGAAAAGAAGTAGAAGTCAATGTGACATTCCCGGAGGATTATCAGGCGGAGGATTTAAAAGGCAAAGCGGCAGTTTTCAAATGTACGGTAAGAGAAATAAAAGAAAAAGAACTTCCTGAACTCGATGATGAATTTGCAAGCGAAGTATCGGAATTTGATACTTTGGATGAATATAAGGCGGATGTAAAGAAAAATCTGGAAGAAAGAAAAGCAAAGGAAGCGAAGGATGCAAAAGAAGAAGCTGTTATTGAGGCAATTATAGAGGCATCCGAAATGGATATTCCGGAAGCTATGATAGAGACACAGCAAAGACAGATGGTAGACGAGTTTGCACAGCGGATTACCATGCAGGGTCTTTCCATGGAGCAGTACATGCAG
>CAMWMM010000497.1 GCA_947175285.1 uncultured Lachnospiraceae bacterium | reverse complement strand
CATAAATACAATGCAAGGAAAAAATCAGTCCTATAAAACCACAAAATATCCTGATCTCCAATTTGAAAAACCTGGTAAATATTATAGAACAATTTAAACTTATCTTTAATTCTTTTCCATAACGACTCCGCATTGTCCGTAATGATATTATATTTCAACGAATATATCTTATGAAAGTCCCGTAATTGTTCTTTGGAAATTTCATTTATCAGGCAAGGAGAAGCTGCCACACTGATCTCATATTCATCTTTTAGTAACTCCCCATATTCTTTCATCACTTTTGCCGAATGTCCTATTGCCACTCCATTCTTATCGCATGTTCCATAATAATTTATCAATAATATCTTTTTCATGAATAAGCTCCTGCAATCACAAAGCGTATACCTTTTCAATATTCTCTGCATTTCGACATATTGTATAACGATCTGCCGCATAATTGAACGCATTTTCACCCATAGACAGTATCATTGCCTTGTTTTCTATGAGGTGACGCATTTTCGCCGCCAAACTTTCTGCATCCATAGTGTGGAAAATCAGACCGGTAACACCATTTTCAATAAGCTCAGGGTTTGCTCCGGCATCTGAAGCGATGACAGGATTTCTTGCAAACATTGCTTCAACTGTCACGCGCCCAAAGGCTTCGCTGACAGACGCGACAATCTCCACATCTGTTTTTTGACGAAGTTTCGTCATATCATTCACATATCCCAGCATTTCTACGTTTTCCATGCGGTTCTCTTCAATAAAGCGGATTAACTCCTCTTTATATAATTTGGATTCGAGCAGGCTGGTGCTTTCACCGGCGAGTTTTAACTGGAAATTATGAATTCCGCTATCTAAGAGGATTTTAGCTGCCTGAAGCGTCAGCATCTGGTTCTTGGCAGGGCTTAAGTTGCCTGCGGACAAAAACACCGGCGTCTCGTTATATGTTTTCGTTTTTGACAAAAATTTTTCTGAAACGCCGTTATAAACAATTTCAGCAATATCTTCATCATCCATATCACTATAGAAATTACGTAATGCCCTCGATATGAAAATTACCTTGTTTGTATTCTTCTTTACAAAAGAAATACTTTTATCCCGGCCGTTCATATAAACAAGATTATAGTCCGATTCTCCGTATTCCCTGAAGTGCCACACATGCTTTATACCTGCAGCCTTTGCGGCTTTAGCGCCAACATCAATGCAACTGGAATTGCTGTGGATAATATCAATGTTATTTTTTAGCGCATATCTGCGCAATTTCCATACGGCAAGAAACTCCATTCGATGTAAAAGGAAAAAACCGCTTTTTAATATAAAATTCCAATTGGCAGGCATCTGCCACCATCCGTAAAAACAAGGGAAGGTTTTTATTCCTTCTTCTTTAAGCTTCAGATCAAGCGGGCAGCCCTTATACATAACTGCAACATGAACAGAATGTCCCCTGCTTTTCATTTCGCGCGCTAATTCAAAAAGGCTGTAGTTAGCGCCGCCCATTTTTCTTTCATGCGATAAGTATAGTATTCGAAGCTTTTTATTATTCTCTTTATTCATTATGCTCTGCTCTTTCATCTTCCAACTCCCGCACCCTCTTCTCCAGAATAGCAATTTCCTGTACAAGCTGGCGGATTTTCATATTCTGTCTGGACGCAATCGAAGTAAGCGCCATCAAAATCATCAGTATAAAGGCAATACATATGATAAAAAGCCCATTCATATTGTCTTCAATTCCGAGTATATGAATTATGCGCACTAGCAAATTCGGAAAAATAACGAGCAGACCCATCACACCGCCCGCCAAAAGCCATAGCAGCGTATATTTCAGATTCAATGCTCTCTGTTTCAAAAAATACAATATAATAATGAAATAGCATATCACAGCAATAATCAGTGTAACTCTTAATGTAGAAGGAATCATATCTATCCTCTCCTAATCCCATAGCTCAGCCGACAGACCAAAATTGCCAGTGTAACTTTAATCATATAATAAATAGATTTGCGAAATGTAATGGAACTTTTTCCGCCTTCCCTTGCTTTCATTTGAACCGGCACTTCCATCACCTTTCCTCTGTGCATAACTGCTGTAACAATCGCCTCTGGCTCAGGATAGTCAGTCGGGTAATCATTAGCATAGATGGTAATAAACTTTTGATTCACTGCGCGGTACCCGCTTGTTACATCAATAATCTTACATCCGGTTGTTAGTTTAATCAAAAGACTTAATATGCCAATCCCGATTCTTCTTGTCTGCGAAGATTGAAATCCCTCTTTTTTCAGGAATCGTGAACCAATCACAATATCCGCCCTATCTTCCATAAGGGGCTTTAACATATCTTCCAGATAGGCAATATCATGCTGTCCGTCGCCATCCATCTGTACTGCGATATCATAACCGTTTCTTTTGGCATAAATATATCCGGTCTGCACTGCACCGCCAATCCCCATATTGATTGGCAGATTTAAGTATTGGAAATGACTCTTATCGCATATTTCCAACGTCCTATCTCTGGAACCGTCATTGATAATCAAATAATCGACAGACACGTGCTCAGCCAAAACTCCCGCCATAGTCTGTGAAGTCAAATGCTCTATCACTTCGGCAATATTCTCTTCTTCATTATAAGCCGGAATAATAATCAGGACTTTAATGTCTTTTTTACCCATGGCAATCCTCATTCTAAAATATTTGCTGCTGCAGCCAGCAGCCGGTTATCAGGAAATCTCTTTGCTGTAATGAGCAGGGATTCTTTCATCAATAAGTACATACTACAGTAAAAAATTCCCATAGCGTACACCATATATCTTTGCAGCGGCACAAACACTAAAGTAATTATACCAACTAACAGACAAATAAATCCTACCGTTGAACTTGCAAAAACTACTACATTCTTTTCCCCTTTATTCTTAATACAATATAACATTCCCCATATGCTAAGTACAAATAAAAATAGTGTTATAAGATGACATAGCCAGTATACTTTTTCTATCTGAAAAAAGACGCTGCTAATAAATCCCACAATCATTAATCTAATAGAATGATACAGATATCTGTCAAAATGCTTCAACAGCACCTTCATTCCCAGTTCTCTCATAACTTTTTCTCTATTTATCTGGATCTCCGGATTTTCGCTCAAATAATTATTAATTGCCTCACCAGCTACTCTTACAAGCTTATCCTTCACTAAATCTTTCCACATAAACAGACCCGGTTCTGCATATTCATAGCGAAACTGTTTTTTATCTGCCTCGTCATATACCCGCCTGAATATTTCCTGCATTTCCGGCGTATCAAATAATTCGACATCTTCTTCATCAGCTTCATAGAAGCCTCTTATAAGAATAAGATGTGTCATCTGAGACATTGTTTCCTGATACTTTATTTCTTCAGATTCCGCCGTTTCTTCACTTTCATTTTCTAATACTTCCGTCCTCTGATTCCGGTTATTGACAGTTGACAACACATATATATAATAACTCTCTTTAAGTTTATAAATAGACAGCACTAACAAATACGTTATCACTACACATAGCAAAAGATTCAGCCCTGCTTTTATCCATCTTTTTATACATCTGCTCTTCTTGTCTTTCACAAACTCCATGAATACAAAAAAAATTGCGGTAATAATTATTAAAAAAAGAAATTGGCTTCTAATTAGCGTCATAAACACAGTCATTCCTGTAGTTAGAAATATCCATTTTCTTTTCCCGCAAAACATATACTGTATTAAAAACATGAAATAAACATAGAAAAATGAATACGCCAGACTTTCTGTCAAAATCAAATGGGTAGCACATACTCTGGGAAGATCAAACGCCGCAAACGGCAGCATTGTACAAATATACAATAATATTGTTTCTATAAATTTCAATCGAAAAACAGATTGTAAATAC
>CAMWMM010000496.1 GCA_947175285.1 uncultured Lachnospiraceae bacterium | reverse complement strand
TTTTTTGATGGAGAACTGCAGGCAGGAAATCAGAAGAAAACTGGTGCAGTTTTACTATGAGAAAGACAGAATGTGGGAACTGGATGATTATCTTCTTTCTTTACGGCCGGAGGAAATAGCGTCCGCGGACAGAAAAGAAATCGTGCGCATCATGACGCTGCGCGGATTGTGTACGGAAGCATATGAGTGGGTACGTTATACCGGTCCGTACAATATTGAAGTAAAAACACTTTTAAAACTGTGTAGTATGCTTCTTGGGCAGGGAGAGCAGGAAGAAGATGCACTGATGACAGGCATCCTTTATTATATTTTAAAAAGGGGAAAATATGATGAAGAAGTGTTAAAGTATCTCGTTCGTTTTTACAACGGCAGTATTCAGGATATGCGGGATATCTGGAAAACAGCACGGGATTTCGGCGTGGATGTTTATGAGCTGAGTGAGCGGATTATTGCGCAGATGCTTTATACGGGCGTTCATATTGGGGAAAAAACGGATATTTTCCGGGCTTATTGCAAAGACGGCGGAAAAGAAGAAGTGATTTCCGCATTCCTGTCACAGTATTGCTATGACTATGTGATAAGGGAAAAAATTACGGACTCATATCTGGTGCAGAGTGTTATGCAGATGCACAAAGAAAAGAGCAGACTGCATCTGGTATGTAAAATAGCTTATCTGAAATATTATGCGGAGAATCCGAAAGAGATTACGGAAGAAGTAAAAGCCGTTATCCGTGAGTTTTTGCAGGAATTATTACAACGGCAGATTGTTTTACCGCAGTTTAAGGAATATTTGGGATATCTGCCCGCGCTTGATTTATTACAGGATAAATCTATTCTGGAATACCGGGCGCAGCCGGGGCACCGCGTTACCATCCACTACTTGTTACAGCAGGCGGGCAGCGATGGACAGGAATATGTTAAAGAGACAATGAAAGATATGTTTGCGGGTATCTGTGTAAAAGAATTTGTTCTGTTTTTCGGAGAACGTCTGCAATATTATATTATGGACAGCTCCGCAGAGGGAGAACAGTTGACACAAAGCGGCGCTGTCAGTGTGAGTGACAACAGTACCGGACAGATGGGAAGCCGTTTTAACCTGCTTAACGATATCATGATTGGTAAAACATTGCAGGATTATGATACGGTGGATAAATTGTTGGAAGAATATTATAAAAAAGACTTTATGGTGGATAAACTGTTTACGGAATTATAATGGATTCGGTGTATAGGCAGGAGACAGAAGATGTTCTTTGAAAAAAAATCGGAGGAAAAAGTACATAAAGGCAGTGTGCTTGTAGGATATGATTTAGGAAATAACTATTCCCAAATAAGTTACTGCGTCTATGGAGAGGATACGGTAGAGAGTGTCGCAACTGTGATTGGTACGAAGCAGTACCATATTCCGACTGTGTTATGTAAACGAAAAGGAGCGGGTCAGTGGCTTTATGGGAAGGATGCTCTGAAAAACAGCAGGGAAGAAGAGGGTATTCTTGTTACGGATTTAATAGAGCTTGCAAGAAAGGGAGAAATGATTACAATAGAAGAAGAGTCTTTTGACCCGATTGCACTGCTTACGTTATTTATCAAAAGAAGTCTTGCTTTGTTGAATTTTATCGTACCGGCGGAAAATATAGCCGCGCTGATGTTTACGGTGGAAAATCTGGATGACAGAATGGTGGAGGTGCTGGCGAAGGCGGCAGTGAATCTCAATTTAAAAACTTCGCATATCTATTTTCAAAGCCATACGGAGAGTTTTTATTATTTCGTACTGCATCAGCCGGAAGAGTTGTGGAATTATCAGGTGCTTGCCTGTGAGCATAACGGCATGAGACTGAAAACCTACCGGATGGAGCGCAACAAAAAGACGACGCCGATTGTTGTTTTGATTGAGGAAAAGATATATGGTTCGCTGGTATTGCCGGGGGAAGAGGAAGAAGAGGAAATTAAGGCGGACTCTTACGCGCTGGCGGATGAATCGTTTTTGAAAATATTAGAAGATGCGTGTGCTGACAGAATCGTGTCTTCAGCCTATCTTTTGGGAGATGGGTTCCGGGATGGATGGGCAAAGAAATCGCTGCAGTTTTTGTGCAGAAACCGCCGGGTTTTTCAGGGAAACAATCTTTTTTGCAAAGGCGCCTGCTTTGGGCTGATGGAGAAGATAGAACCGAGTCAGACGGGAAATGAGCATATTTTTCTCGGACCGGACAAGTTAAAGTCCAATATCGGAATGAATGTGATGCGAAGAGGGAAAGAATCATATTATGCACTGTTAGATGCGGGCGAAAACTGGTATGAGGTGCATAAGGAGTGTGAGTTTCTATTACCGGGAGAGGAAAATCATGTTTCGTTTTTGATTACACCGCTGACGGGCAGACAGGCCGTGATACGTGAGATAAGGCTGGATGAAGCCCCTGTCAGGGAAAATGCTTTCAGTCGTTATGCGCTGGAGCTGCGAATGAGTTCGCCGGAGTGTGTGGAACTTACCGTAACGGATTTAGGGTTTGGAGAATTATTTCCGGCAGGTAAAAAAGTTTGGACGAAACAAATTATGTTGTAACAAATGGAGATATACCGATACTAAAGAAAGGCGGGCAGAATATGAGTCATATCATATTGAGTACGGGAAATTATGCGGAAATACCATATTTCTTTGAAAAGACTTATGTAAACTTATATTCGATAGAGGAACTCTGTTACTGCCTTGTAGAGAACGCGGAACTGCTGGATCAGGAAATTGTGAGCGAGAAACTGGCGCGCTGGCTGGATGAGCAGTGTGGACTTCCCAAACTTGCTCATGCATTGTTTGCGCTGGTGAATCAGAAAGGCTCGGCAAGCGCTTATGTGGGAATGATACTGGAATATGTGGGACTTTATCCGGCGGAAACGATTTCCCGGACAGAGACGCTTATCAAAAACAATGCCGGTTTAAGTGTTTATGAGAAACAGAAAGCAAAAGCGGATTATATGCTGCAAAATAAACGTTATGCGATTGCGCTGGAAAGATATGAGGAACTGCTTTTGACACTTCCGGAGGATGAAAAAGAGTTAAGGGGAAAAGTGCTACACAATATGGGCGTTGTCAATGCCAGACTCTTTTTATTTGAACGTGCGAAGGATTATTTTGATAAGGCATATCAGGTAAGCGGTAATACGGAAAGTCTGGAACAGTGCCTTGCCGCGCGCAGAATGCGAAGCAGCGATAAAGAGTATCTGGACTATATTGCAGCACACCCTAATCTGCATGAAAAATCCCTGCAGGTGGAACGTATGGTGGAGCAGGCGGCAGGACAGTTTGAGATGACAGAGGAAAACAGAATGCTTTTTACCCTGCGTGTTTGTAAGGAAGACGGCGGCGGTGCAGGAGGCGCAGTACCGTATTATGATGAGATAGAAAAATTAACGAACACACTCAAAGACGCTTATCGGGAGAGCGTAGCAAGATAGAGAAAGGTATGACATTGCAATGAATATTTTTAAAAAGATTTTCAAAAAATGGACTAAGGATTTTGAAGAAGAGGATTATGAAGAAACAAATTGGGAAGGCGACGATGATGACGAGGAAGAAAAATCGATAGACTTTGACAATAAGGAAGTCAGGGAAGCCTATGTAAAAAACTGCCTGGAAAAGATGGCGGAGGCGACTAAGGAACTGGAAAACCTGACATTTGAATACAACATGGTAACTTCATATTTAAAGGATATGGAGGAAATAGAGGCACTTCCGGAAGAAGAGGCGGAGGAGTTAAAAAGCACTGCAAAGAAAGTGGAGCTTTTACAAAACAGCAGGGACGACTATGTAGGCAGAAAACGACGGATGAGCGATGACCGTTTTCGCCAGATAGAGCGTATGTTAGACGAAATTGAAGATGGATGCGCGAA
>CAMWMM010000495.1 GCA_947175285.1 uncultured Lachnospiraceae bacterium | reverse complement strand
GGCTGCTTTAGCAGCACATTGAACCTACCGGCTTTAGCCGGTAGTGGTTGAGTATATGAGAAATTAAGAAGAAGGCGAATTCCTGATCTTTTTGGAAATATTGATTATCCCATCTTTATATATTTATGTGATAAGCTGAATTTTAAGAATCATAGGATAGCGTTTTCGAATTATATTGAAATACAAGGTATAAAAAACTCTGAAGATTTATTAAACGTAATTAGTGATAATTACAAAGTAGTTTTCTTTTTTGAAAAAATATGTACACAAAACGTTATTAAGAGAGAGGTTAGACTTTCAAAGACGGCTTCGGTTGCCGCAGAAATTAGAATTAGGATACTTCAAAGATTAATTGAAATCAATCCAGAGCGTCAAAAGAATTATCTTGATGAAATAAGTACAATTACAACAAAAAAGGAGATTAATAATAGGATTCGTCAAGTTAGTCAAAGGAAGGTTTATGTTGATGAGGAGAAAATAAAACTAGAAAAAATGGATTTATTTTTGGAAAATTTCCAAAAATATCTGGTAATAAAATCATTCAACACGGATATAGAGGGATTTGATGTTACGGATGCTATAAATATTAATGCTATCAAGCAAATTGTTAATAGCATGAATGAGAGTATAAAGCGTAGTACGCAGTATTCACAAACAATTTTAGCACTGAAGGAATTAGTGACAGGTATAACCTATGAATTTTTGAGAAATGAGCATTATGGTTTGGATACATATTTAAGTTCTAGGATTAGACATGGCTATTGCAAATCTCAGCTGACAAAGACTTTTAGAGAACACCATCTAATGCTGACTACGTCTGATGATGAATCTCCGTTGTATGATGTGAGTCAATATTGGGATAATAAGGTAAGAAAAGGCCAGGAAAAAGACTATGATGAGCTTAAAAAAATACTATCAGCTTTTACGAATGATATAGAGAAAAAAATACAGGAAATTCGAAAAGAATGGATACGTATAAAACTGGATAGAGATGAAGTTGGTATGTTTGATTATACTTCCTTTGTTTCAAGTATTTTGGTGATTGACAAGCAAAATATTGTTGATTTCGATTTTATGTATAGTACAATTACATCTAGTTTGTGGGAGCTTACAAATAAATTCTTAATGAATATTAGAAAGAGGATATTGGGTGAATTAAAAAAATTCTATTACCAAAAATTGAATAGCTTGGAGCAGGAAATAAAACCCTTAGAGGACTCGTCTATTAAAAATATAATACAAGAGTTAAATAGTAATATTACATTGTGTAGAGCTAAAATTGCCAATATTATGACAGAATTTGCCAATATTTTTTATAAGGATGATATATTGTATGAAGATTATTCTCTTGAAGATTTAGCAGTTACATGTACAGGAATAGAGAAACAGATACATGCGGATTTTGAAAAGGCATATTTAAAACCAACGATTAGTGGAGATAAAAAATTTTCTGGTACATCATTTTCATATTTTGTTGAAATAATAATTATGCTTTTAAATAATGCAATTATACATGCCGGATATCACGAAATGTCAAAATTGCGCTTGTCCTTGGATATTTGTATGAATGAAAATGATATATCAACAATAGAAATAGTTAAGGCACTTGAAGAAACTCCAAGAAACTGGTCAACTGAAAACTTGCTCATAATTATAGTGAAAAACAATCTTTCTCCAGAGAAGGATGTTAAGTTTATTAGGGCAAGAGTAGCAGATATATTCGAACACGCAAAGGATCCACAGATGTTAAAAGAATATTCTATGACGGAAGGCGGGTCTGGGTTATACAAGATTTACAAAACTATTAATTTCAATATGAGTGTTCCGTATGTGATTTTGTACTCCGTTGAAGAGAATGAATTTTCATTGACTCTAGCTGTAGATGCGACAGAATTGTTGGTTAAGGAGGAATAGGAGTGAATGTTTTATATGTTGAAGATGAAGAGGTAAAAGCAAAAGAGGTATTAGCGTCTTTAGATGAAAGGTACAACGTTGATTTTAGGAAATCTCTTAGTGGAGGTTTGTCTGCGATACAAGAAAAACAATATGATTTAGTGTTACTAGATATGAGCTTACCGTTATACGACTACGATAGTGAAGACGAAGATGAGAATGACTTTGAAACTTTTGCAGGAATTGATATACTAGAGGAACTAATTCGAAAATCACGAAATGATAAAGTGGTGGTTATTACGGCTTTTGATATCTTGGGAGAAGGCGAAAATGAAATAACAATGTTGCAGCTAGATACAAATCTCCAAGAAGAATATAGAGAGATATATCTTGGACTGATTTACTATGATTCTTCTTCACTTGAATGGAGAAGAACCTTACAAAGCATTCTGGAGGAAATGAGATGAAAATACTATTAGTTGATGATGAATTATCGAAGATTAGAGAAATTATGAAAGTAATCATGGAAGTAGATGGAATAAACGAAAGCATGATTGATTATTCCGTCGAAACCAATGATGCAAGAGAAAAGTTACAAAATTCTATTTATGATTTACTTGTACTCGATCTTAATATGCCAGAACGGTTAGTGGAGGATAATGATGAAGATGCGGGTGCCGCTTTGGTTGATGAACTTATAGGAGTAATGTCATACAAAAAGCCCACTGAGATAGTAGTTTTATCAGCATATGATGAATGTGAGAATAATTTCGTGAAAGAAAAATATCGGAATGGGTTTATTATGCTTCGGTATGATGAAACATCTGTAGTATGGAGCACAAAATTAAAAGCAATTGTTGAATATAGATTGCTTTATTCTTTGCAAATGCAAGAAAATGAAATGATAGATGTTGCTATTATTTCTACAGTACCTGTAGAGACAGAAGCTGTAAAAAAATTATGTACAAGTTGGAATAAGGAATCTTTTCCTGATGATGTAAATACATATTATGTTGGTACTCTTTCAGAAGGTGAAAAGTCAAAAAAAGTAGTAACTGTTCAATCAACTGATATGGGAATGGTGGCAGCAGCGTTAACAACTTTGAATCTGTCGAAACATTATAAACCTCGATATATAATCATTGTCGGGATTGCAGCTGGTATTGGGGAGCATGAATTTGGAGATATATTAATACCTAGAGAAATTTGGAATTATTCAAGCGGAAAATATTGTGGAAAAGATGATGCTCTAATATTCAAGCCAGATCCCAAAGTAATACAACTTGACGCAAGAGTACTTGAATTAATTAGACAGGATTATAGCGAAGTTTTATTGAAGATAAAAAAGATGTGGCCTAAAAAAATAAATAGTGAAATTAATATATGTGATTCTCCAATGGCTTGCGGGACAGCTGTTGTAGCAAATAGGAAATTAGTAGAGGATAATATTATAGCACATTTTAGAAAAAGTGGTGGGTTAGATATGGAGGCATATGGCGTTTTTTTTGCTGCTCGTTCTATGTGCGATTCGCAACCTATAGCAATATGCATTAAGTCGGTTTCAGATTTCGCTGATGATGATAAGGGAGATGGCTATCAACCTTATGCTGCACATACTAGTGCTAATTTTGCAAAACATTTGATTTTAAGTGTATTAAAATAACATACAAGGTTTGTATTTTGATTTTTATCGCAATATGTCACTTGTATATGGGGGCTTAGTTTCCGGTAGATAAAATTGTGGCAACTTCAGAAAGCTTGTAAATAAGGGATTATATTGACATTAAAAATTGCATTGTTTTCTTGTGCTTTAAGAGACATTTAAACATTTGAGAATGGGTGTACAAGTTTTGTTTGGAGTATATTTGCCATCATGTATTTTGGCTTGCAATTTAGATAGCTGTCAGCTATAATGAAGATGCAAGGTCGAGGATACCATGTCGTAGGGCAATGTAATTTATTCTGAAAAAGGCAAAACCGCACAGCCCCCGA
>CAMWMM010000494.1 GCA_947175285.1 uncultured Lachnospiraceae bacterium | reverse complement strand
GGAACCGACAGCCAGCATACAGAAAAGTATGCCTGTTGGTCGTTGGCAAAGAAATTTGAGTACATATCCTGCAGAATGGATGCCAGGGATCACAGAATCTCCTGTGCAGGATAGAAACACACATATAAATGAAAAAACAGAAAAATGTCGGAGTATGGATGCGGTCATGCTTTTTCTTTTGGGAAAAGACAGAAAAACAGAACACAATATACACTTTTGCATGCCGTTAGAGCCAGTATTTACAAGGGATTGCGGGAGTGAGGTACATTTTACAGACGAGCCGACAGGGGCACCTGATTCCAAAGCAACAGCAGGATTACTGAAAGTATTCCGAGAGATCAACAGTGATGGGCAGACGATATTGATGGTGACGCACAGCACTGATGCAACAGGTCATACAGATCGGATTCTGTTTATAAAGGACGGAGAAGTTTTCCATCAGTTGTACCGCGGAAATCTGACAAATGAGCAGCTTTATGTAAAAATATCGGACACACTGACAATAACTCATACAGAAAGCAAACCAAATCTAAGGAGTGTGATTACTATGAATCATCTATATGGTGCTTGTGATCATATCGACGACGGTATGTCTGTATGCGGGTGTGGAGGATTCTCTGCAAAATACATTTACGGAGGAAGTCACGGCAACTATTTATTTTGACAGTGTTCCCGATGATGCGGACAGGGAATGCCTGTTGCAACAGTTTACCACTGTGGCGGAAACCCAGAATAGAAAAGTGGCAGAAGTGTCAGAATATGTCAATGCTGTGTTTGTGACGCACAATGTAGGAAATGAGATAGAGCTCTTTGACAATAGCGTTGAATCTTATGATGGCATTTCCAATGCTAAAGCTTATGATGCTGGTATTTGGGCTTGCCAACACATCGCTGTTTGTGTCATGCCTTGCGATCACAGCAGCAGTGTTCGCGGTTATTTACTTTATTGTGTTTAAGCTCACATTGAGAAGCTATTATAAGATTGTGTGTTGAACATTGTGTATAGTAAATAAAAAATCCTCTTGACAACAGCAGAAAGGAAAGGTATAGTTGAAATACTTACTGAATTATAAAGTTCAATCTTCAAAGTAAGTCACTTCCTGTGTGGGAGTGTGGATTGAAATAGTACAAAACGCTAGGGGTGCACATCGCTGAGACTTTACCCTCATTACTTGAACCGGATAATACCGGCGTAAGGAAGCAGTATGAGAACATGGATACTTTGGACTTTTTCAGGGGCTGTAATTTATGGCTTACAAAAGCCCGGCTGAAATAAGCCATGTAAAAAAGTATTTTACGATGCTGACCTCCTCGCGAAAACGAAGGAGGATTTTTTATGTTGTACAATGTAGTAGTAAATGGGGACGAGACAACCTACGTCCCGACGGCACTTGGTAACGCGTTACTTGCGGCGGTGATTGTGACATTGCTCGTGGTTGCAATTGTTTTTGCAAGGGTTCATACTAAAAAGCTGACTGAAAAGCCAAATCCTGCCGCAAATGACGCCAAAAGCGGTAAGCTAACCATAAAACAGCTGGGTTTCTGTGCAATGGCAATTGCGCTCGGCACAGTTCTGTCGTATATCAAGCTGTTTCATTTTCCGTGGGGAGGTTCGATCACTCTGTTGTCAATGCTGGTAATCTGTCTGCCCGGATATTTTTTCGGACTGGGCGCAGGGCTGATGACAGGGCTTGCATATGGGGTGATGCAGCTTTTGATTGACCCATATGTATTGTCCCCACTGCAGCTTGTTGTGGACTACTTTCTTGCATTTGGTGCACTCGGGTTATCTGGTCTTTTTTCAAACGCGAAAAATGGTCTGATCAAGGGATACATAGCTGCCGTTCTGGGGCGTTATGTGTTTGCGGTGATTTCAGGCTGGATCTTCTTTGGTGCTTATGCGTGGGAGGGCTGGGCTCCGCTTCCGTATTCGCTGGTTTATAATGGCATATATATCTTTGCGGAGGCAGCTATAAGCATTGTTGTCATTGTCATGCCGCCGGTGAAATCGGCAGTTGGCAGGACAAGGAAATTGGCGTTGGAGTAAGGAAGTGCAGGTTCTTATGACCTGCATTTTTACTGTACACACGCCAATGCAGAAAAAATCTGCCACTAAAGTGGTGCATGAGTGGGGGAAGAAACCTTCCCTGCTCGATTGGAACATTAATTGTCGGATATTTTGGTTTTATTTTATAAAAATATAGAGATTTGTAGTGCATTATGTTAAAATGAAAATATATTACTAATTCCAATAATTGAATGATTAAAAAAAGGAGGCTGGTAGTTGATGAACATTAGGGAATACAAATTTCCGGTATATAGTGGTTTGGAATCACAATATGAACATATTATATATAATTATTTAGATGAAACGCTTGGTAAATTTGGATATTCAATAAAGATTAAGAAAACGGATTTTTATAATGTTGATAATGCATTAAGTAAGACGAAAGGCGTGCCATTGGCGTGCGATGCTTATATATTTGCCAATAACGCAGATTATGAAGTGGAGAGAAGTCTTGTTTGTCTGTTCGAACTAGAGAGTACGGGGGGGCTAAATAAAGGGATTATCCAGACAAAGGAATATTGTGAGATTTTGAGCCGTAAGTATAAATCCGGAGAATATTGTTCTGCGAATAAAGGTGTATATGCTGTTGTATTTGATGGAGTACAGATTATTGCTTATTATTACAACTTTGAGAATGATTTGCTCACAGATGTTATAGGAGAATATGATACTAAAAAGGGGATTGAAATGGATGATTCTGTTAAGAATTGTTTTTTTGATATCTTTCCAGAAATAAGAAATGTAAATAAGAGAGAAGAAATAGAGGAGGCTAAATTAATAAAGTCCATAAAAAATGATTTGAGGGCAAGCAATGACCTTTTGGCAAATAAATCTGCTTTGATGACGATTTTAGCAGCCGTTTATGGAGAGACAAAGCAGGATTCTTTTGTCGATGCATTGAATATGCTGAAAGTAACTACAGATGTCGAGGCACATGAAATTTATAATAGATGGAATACATTTAAGAAGAAGATTGATTATGGTAAGAACAGAGATGTTGTTGATAATAAATTATATGGACAGGCAAAAAAGCTGTGGGTTATGTCGCAAGCGAAGAAGATGGATTTATATGGATTTATATATGAAGAATTAGTTGAAAATCAGAAAAAGCAGGAGGATGGGGAGTTTTATACATCTAGGCATTTGATTAGACCACTTATTTCTTCTATATTCACAAAATATTTAAAAAGGCAGTGGAAGCTATCGGCAGAGAATTTTGTCGATGTTATTAAAACGAAAAAGATTTTGGATCCTTTCTGTGGCTCTGGGGGGTTTTTGTATGAAATCCTAAGGTTATTTAAACAGGAATATGACTTAAAAAACACGCAGCTAAACAAAGTTGCCAAAGAAGCAGTATATGGGTTTGACAAGAATGATATAATGGCGTCTTATCTCAATTTGTATTTGATAGGTGATGGGCGGACAAATCTGTTTCAAGTGCAGTCCAGTATAAATTGGCAGAATGTTTGGAAGTATGAAATTAGAGATGATAGGGCAATATTGTTAAAAAGGAGAGTAGGTGAAGAGGAATATAATTATAAACAGAGAATGCGAAAAATTATAGAATTACATAAAGAAACATTCATGTGTTTTCTGCATCAAATGATTGATGTAGAAAAGATAAAAACTGAATTTCATATAAATTTGCCGCATGTCAATACGATAGAAGAGTTTATTGAATACCATCCGGACGCTCAAGCAGATTCTAATAATTTCGCTTTTTGGGATTGGTTATTAGATGAAGCGGGTTTTTTATCAGATAGTACCATTTTAAGATATATGTATAATATATTTTTATTATATGCAACTAACAAAGACA